>JAURZP010000222.1 GCA_030653335.1 Methanoregula sp.
GTACTGGACTCTCAACACAGGACACTGGGAATCAGGAGGATTTGTGTTAGAGAAGATGGTTGGTTTATCTCCGTTTGTTATTGCCACACGGTTGTTACTGACAGTTACTAAAAAAAAATATTAGCCGGATTTCCCCCGCCAGAGATCCAAAAATTTACCTAAACCCGCGTCCAGGTTCCGACTGCCACTACGGTATCATTCGCTGAAACATGACGGTAGACCACGTTTATCTGTCCATTGCTGACAATCTGACCGTCAGCTGTACCATCCTGATCAGCGTAATAGAAACTTTTATTGTCCATACCAATCACTCCAATGAAACTCTCTTCTTTTCCCAGTGGAGCCTTAAAAGTCCCGTGAATGACTCTGTCTTTTTGGTCTGTCACAACTGCCTGCGCGATAAGGGTGCTGTATTGGCCACTGTGGTGAGTCCATTCACCCGGAGTGCCGGTTTTTTTAAATGACTGCACCCTGGGTATTTACATTCCATGTTCCTATCAGGTTGGGGATCGCTGGTTGTGTGGTTACCGGCGATGAAGGCACTGATGTCACGGGTTTGGATGTGACATATGTGGCGGGCGTTGATGTGTTTAAGTCTGAATAGAATTCCATCAAACGATAGGGTACGGTAGTTGAGTCCTCTTTGATCAAGACTCACTCCTTGTAGATTGCAATTGCGATTTTTGTTGGATGAGCACTAAGTCTCGCGACAGGTAGCAATTTCACGATAGAAAATGGGGGATTTTTTTATTTTATCTTAATTTCGTTTAACCGTTACAACAAAAACCAGGCGAAAACATTTTCTTACCTTACCCCTAAAGGGAACTGTTACAATGCCGATCATGAAAATCCGTGGTGGAGATCTGGATCTCGTGGAGTACGAGTTTAAGTCATTTACTCCAAAGACGATCCTAAAGACGCTCGGTTTAGAGAAAAAGAAGTACAAATTATCGCCGGTAAAAGGTAAAGTTACGGTCAAAGCACCGGCACGTATCCACTTGACCGTGCTCGACATGAACCGGTTTGCTCCGGATCATCCGGGCGGCGGCGGCATCGGGTTTGCAATCCAGTGTTACTGCACGGCTTGTGTTGAATGCACAAAAAAAGAGATCTCAATTAACTATGGTCGCGCTCCTATCATCGACAACTTTGTTGCAGTGTTCAAAAAGGCGGTCGGATACAATGGCGGATTTGCCATCACTGCAAAAGATCATGAGCAAAAGCACGTAGGACTTGGATCTACCAGCACCGTGATGATCGCAGTTGCCACTGCAATGAATGTTGCAGTAGGTTCTCCGCTCACCAACACAGAGCTCCGTCATTTGATCGGCCATAACTATGTGGAGGAGACTGTTGATGGGAATGTTGCCTTTGGATTCGAGACCGGTGTTGGCCCTGCGGTAAGCACCCATGGCGGCATGGCAATCATGGGAGATGAACTCTCGTTAGTCTATCACCATGAGTTTGCCAAAGGAAAGAATGTGCATATCATCATACCCCCAACCGATATCTCTTCTGCCGGTACACAGGAGTTTGATCTCCTCATGAACAAGGCGCGGACACTGGACTACCGGGACCGCGAACTCAAAGCGTATCTTTTCTTAATGGATCTGGTTCCTGCTCTTGAAAAGGATGACTTGAAAAAGGCAGGCGATGTGATCTGGGAGATCGAGTTCCGTGGATCAAAGCGGGCAGAAGTGGAGCACCACAGTTATGGGATCTATCATTACATGAGCCAGCTGCGGGAGAGAAAAATCGAATTTGTCGGCATGAGTTCTGTAGGTCCTTCCATTGCCGTTGTCACTGCACTTGATCGAAAATCAATGGATAAACTGTTAAAACCCCTTGGCCTGAGCGTGACCATCAGCACAAAAGTCGATAACAAGGGATTGACAATAGTTCACAAAAAATAATTTTTTTAAATCTGCCTGACAGAAAGTCATGCGTGTAATGTACGGAAACGGACAAAATGACCGTGCAGGAAATTTATAGCCCCCGGAAAAAAACGGACCTGAAAAAACCTGTTCATTCTTTTCGGGTGTCAACTGCCTTTTTCCTATCCAGATATCCGGAAATAATTCCATAGAGTATGAACAGGATGGTGATTGCACTCAGGGCAATAACTGCAATGATCAACAGGCTCATATTTTCTTTAACTATCATAAATGAACCAAAATAATATCCTGCCATGATTACTACAACCGCCCAGAACACCCCCCCCAGCACGTTATAGAACAGGAAACGGGGATAGTGCATTGTTCCAACACCAGCAAGGAATGGAGCAAACGTCCTGACTAAGGGAACAAACCGTGCGACAAAGATCGTTGCACCCCCGTATTTTTCATAGAACGTATAAGTACGGTCAATATACTCTTTTTTCACAAGAGTGGGAAACCGCTCAAGAAATACACGCAGACCGAGATAATTCCCGATCCAGTAATTTACCGTATCTCCAATCACTGCACCAAGAATGATCGCAATAAAAAGCAACTGGAGATCCATAAATCCGCTGGCTGCTGCCGCACCTGCGACAAAAAGCAGGGAATCGCCGGGAAGAAAGGGCA
>JAURZP010000235.1 GCA_030653335.1 Methanoregula sp.
GTTGAGGATTACGGGTACTCGCATGGCACCCAGTATTCGTACCTTTACCCCGGCAAGAGCAATGCGATAGATGGCTACATCATCTTCCAGGTCCCCACATCGTTAACTCCGGACAAGGCCTATGCAGAGATCGAATTCAATGGAAATGAAAAAGGCGTCTGGAACCTTGGGTAATCCACCTCACCTTTTTTTTTAAAGAAACTCAAAGTAAAAGTCAATGAACTTTGTCTTTTTGCATTAACGTCGTGATAAGCGCTTTAAACAGTATTTTTAATAAGACGTAATTGATTGTGATTTTATTAAAAAAAATAGAAATTAACCGGTATCTTGAATAAAATAAAAATCGGGTAGGAAGTGCCAGAACAAAATTAAAAGAAAAATCAGAGGAGTTTGAAAAAAAAATGTCGTTCGAAATGGATTTCTTGCATGATGAACAGGTTAAACAGGGAAATAAAATTTCCGTATTGCAGACTACTGTTAAACGATAGGTTCGGATCGTTACTCAACAGGATCAAAAGATCACTGAAATAAAAAACCGTCTGCGGCGGAATGATATTTGGTGACCGGGGTCATGAATTTTAAATAAGGTGATAAATTCAATATTTTTGCGTGTATATCGGCTTTGCACCCAAAGTCCCTCTTTGACCCGACAATAGGTGCAGACCACGGACTTTAAGTGCAAGAACGAAATTTAATAAAATATGGCGATTGTCATCAAAGACGGTGTTGTGGGAAAAGTCTGTTCGACATGCCACATTTGGAAACCCCTAATCGATTTTCCAACCGATCCCACTCACGGAGAAAAACAAGGTTATAGACATTGCAGGTGTCGTATTTGTCATCGTGAAAAGTATAGAGAACGGCGATCAAAAAAGTAAGATTACGAGTGAATAAAATTCGGCGGAATTCCATTCTCGGATACTGATGTAGCCTATCCCTCGTTGACAGTAAATCCACCATTGCGTTTCCGTTGGCAGCAGCGACGCTAAAACCAAAATTTATTAAAAAATTATTTCCAGCCAAAAATATTCCTTAAAAAGCTGGTTATTTTATCCAAAATATTCCCCTGTTCCTCTATTTTCTGGTTTTGTACTGCAAGTTGACTTTCTAGAGCTGCTATCTTTGCATCATAATTGGGGGTTGTTGCTATCGTAAGAATGGTAGTTTGTCCTGTCGGGGGTGCTGTCGTTATTGTAGTTGTCTGAACGGTGGTTGATACTGCCGTAGGACTGGAGGTTGGTCCAGTTGTTTGTAATGATGTAGGCAATGATGTTGGGACTGTCGTTATTGCGCTAGTCTGTACTGTGGGATTACCTATCAACAACGCGCCTTTCTTGACAATTATCACACCTATTGAATTTGAGTAGGTGTCGATAATTTCAAACGTGCCCTCCTGACCGAAGTTAAAGCCAAACTGGGAACCTTTCACGAGATCCCCTGAATTGAACGTGCCTGCGTGAGTGCCCGTTGTTTTGATCGCATGGGTGGTTGCATCATTATTGATCCACGTGATTCCGGTTCCCGGCGGTACGGTGAGTTCTTGAGGCACGAACACGTTGTTCCGGATATAGATCGTAGCGATCTGGGTCGAAGCTGTCTGCGTTGGGTAAGGGGTTGTAAATGGGATAGTAGTTGGTGAAGCGGTTTGAGTTGCGGTGCTCGTTAGAGTGGATTGACCGGAATTTTGAACATTAATCACTACTTCTGGGGTAAAATCTTTTGAGAGATAATTTTGAGCGGCATCCTGAACGTTTATTCTTCCAACTTTGTATTGTCCTGACGGGGCATTTGAAGTGAAGGTATAGGATGATGTCCAGTCCATTGATTGCCATTTGTTGTTGTCTGAATGTCAGTTCCGTAACCAACTTCTTGAGGGGTTTTCAGACTAAATGATGCCTGTGTAATTTTTGCACCACATGTACCTGAAAAAGTAATGATAACTGTCCCCCCATTTACAATACTTGTCGTTGAGGGAGTTACGGAATCCACGGTTATGGATGCTACATCTGCCGATGCTGGCACTGCGACAACAAGAATCAATAACACAACAATAGCGCAAATACGGGACATTGACCTTACATTAACAAAACACTGCATGAGAACCGGTCCTGAAATATTTTTTATTTTTATATATGTCTTTGGGAATAGAGCACAATAAAGTTTTTGAATTGATGTGTGTTGGCAAACAAACTAAAAATTTGATTAATTCCTGCAAATTATAAAAAAAAATTATGTTACCTTTACAATCCGTTACGGCACTCACTCATGCAGCAGGGAGACTGTTCTAAAAATGGATACTACTATCGAGAGGTTAGGGAAGAACGACCCCTTTCCTGAGCGTCCCCGCAATCAGGGATCTCTTATCCTGATATTCCTCAGTGGTCAGGGTGATCACATCGAGGGGGATTCTAAATTTTTTCACCGTATGCATCTCCGCATCTTTTGTCAGGAGAGCCCTATCAAAAATATCCCGGTTTACAAAATCGTCTGAGATTATTGCGATATCGATATCACTTCCGGGTTTTGCGGTGCCTGTGCTCGATGAACCAAATAGGATAAGGTTGTTGATGCTGATTCCGTTATTCCGAATTTGCGCTCTGAAAAAATTTACCGCTTCGAGGACTTGTGCATCAACCATGTGAGAATCTCCTTTGTCTCGGATATGATTTTTATTGTCTTTGCTTTGGTATATTGTTCAAGAACCTTTTCAATGTTCTGGGGATAACGCCCGGTCACCCCGATACGATTGATGACAAACAGCGAGTCCAGATAGGGCTGCGGCAGTTCAAGTTCAATAAGTTCAACGAGATAGATAAGGCTATGAGTCTTTTCCGGATTGTCATTGTATTTCTCCGTGTATAATGCTTTTAAGCCTTTTTCCAATGCAAGATGACAGAAAAATATCGCCGGGGGATATCGCTCTGCGGAAACGAGAGATTCGGCAGTACCAAGATCATACTGCGCTTGTCGAAACCATTCGCCGGATTCAGTGGTCATTAAAGAAAACCCTCTCCTTGTTGTCTATCTTTTCTTATGCTGTCAGATGAATATATTGTTTCATCTCGCACTTTTCTCAACAACTGGAAATCTTCTTCTCAGTCAACCCATACAACTCATACACCCGTGTATTGATTTGCCTGTCCGTTGCATTGATTTCGCTCCCACTGTCCTTGCCAGTCCCCACCCATGAAATCGCTACCCCCATTCTAATCGCGAAAAAAAGTTTGTGGGATTGCATGAGAATGTCAATGCTATTTCTGAATGGGGACAGCCATTTTCCCGGACAAGCGCGTTAAACACTTGTTACCATGAAAAAATTTCATCGGACTTTGACTGAAATCTTTTTCACTTGCGATCATG
>JAURZP010000238.1 GCA_030653335.1 Methanoregula sp.
TCCTACGGGGGATTGGATTTCCATTGTGCTTAGAAGATATAGTATTCTAAGATATATATCTAAGCTTTAGGGATAATTGCCGTTATAAATCCTATTTTCTAAGGGTGCGAAATCTGTGTTGATCGATCTTGGCATGAAGACTAATAAGAATTACTAAATATACTTTATAAGATATTCGGTAACTTTTTTTTTGAAAACAAATTAAATTTTTTTTTCGTGCGGCTCCTCCACCGCAAAAGCCTGGAACCAGATGCACCGGGCAATGCCAGACTCCCGGGCCTAAAAAAATTACGGAAATAAATCCGGAATTTTTTTTTAATGTTATTGGCTACTCTCTTTATGAAGTGAGCGAAAAAAAATGAAATTTACCGGTTGATATTTTTAATTTTACAAAAAAACCTGAACACATTCACCCGCAAAACAAAAATTATCCCTCTTACAAAAAACCCGATAAATACTCAAAAAACACCCATTTCTCCGACGTGATCGCATTTTCGGGCAACAGTGGCCTTTTCCATCGTCTTTCTCACCCCATATGACCTGAAATGAGGTGGCAGAAAACGCGACCAACCGGAGCCCGCTAAATTGCAGGATCAAAATGCTTGTAAATCAGTTATTTTCTTGAAATAACCCATTAAAACAGTATTTACAAGAACGGTGGACACTAGGCTCCTTTGATCACGGAAACCGGATCATGAAATGGGCAAATGGAGCCCGCAATGGGCTCTAAATAGATCATCTCCGAACCTTCTCAATCGTCTGGAGTCCCACACTATCAGACATGAAACGGTGTTTTCGCCAATTCGATTTGACCCCCCAAAACAGCCCTTCCTTTCACTTTTCACCTACTTTTGCCCATCCGGCACGCGATCTGCCATCCAAAAGCGTCTGTTAGCGTACATTTTAGAGCCCGAAAACTGCCGAATCCAGCCTAACGGGCCTCATTCTGAAGTCTTTTAAAATGCGTGTGCCGGAATTGGGTGGATTTGTGCCGGAAATGAGGCTGTGCCCCCTTCACTGATAGGGGGTCTACGACGGAGAAGTGAGTTGAGCGGAGTGCAGGTCTCCTGTGATGCGGTGACATAAATCAATAAAAATACCTCACGATAGAGGTCTGGAACTGGCACGAATATCTATGTTCACAAAAAATGAACAATGATTAAATAGTGAACATACCGAATAAGATATTATGTTCACAAAAAAAGAACAGCCATTGAATCGTGAACATGGCCCGGATCTGGTAGCAAACATATTTTCGAAAAAAGCCACCGATATCCTACGCGTCCTGCTTGTCAACTATCCAAAAACCTGGGCGCTCAGGGATTTGGCAAAAGAATCCAGCACGGCCCTGGGATATACCTCCCGGGTATCAAACACTTTGATCAGCCAGCGTCTCGCACTCCGTGCTTCTGCCCGGTCGGAACTGAAGATCATGGCTCCGGAAGATTTGCTCAAACGCTGGGCAACTTTTTCCCACTTTGTTGCAAATACCACGTTTGTTGAATACTACACCAGTGAACAGGATATTTTGAAATTTTTGAGCAGACTAAAAAGGCAAAAACCCGGGGAGTATGCACTGACCGGCCTTGCTGGCGCACTGCTTGTTGAACCTTTTGTCAGACCGACAAACACGCATATGTACATCCGGAAAGGATCAGACGCAGGGAAACTGGCACACGATCTGGACCTTATGCCTGTTGAAGAGAACGGGAATGTAAAATTTGCCATTGCTCCCTGTAACGGAATTTTTTACGGTGCACAGGAGATTGATGGCATAAGGGTAGTTTCAGACATTCAGCTCTACGTTGATCTGTATAACTATCCCGCCCGGGGCAGAGAAGCGGCTGATGAACTGTGGAAGAAAATTCAAAAACGCTGGGATAAATATCAGGATTAAGAATCATGTACTCGCGCGAAATTACGGAAACATCAAAATCAGCACTCCTTGAGCTCGGCCTCGCATTGCACACGTACCGGAACGATATGGTGCTGTCAGGAGGATGGGCTCCTTACTTTATTACTGAGAACTATTTCGAGCATTGTGGAAGTGTTGATATCGATCTTGTCCTGAAGACAACAATCCTACCCAGGTATGAAAGTATCAGAAAGATTGTCACTGATCTCGGATATGTTGAGGAAAACCACTTCAGGTTTGAAAGAAAAATAAAATCCCCGCTTGACGGGAATTTTTATTTAATTCATATCGATTTCCTGTGCGATAAATGCGAGCTCGGCTATCATTTCAGGGTCCAGCCCGATCTGGAAGCGTTCATGTTTGAGGGTGCCGATATCGCCTTTGATTTTAATTTTCAAAAAAAGATTGAAACAACACTCCCTGAGAACGGTGTCGATAGCACAGTTTTTAACGTTCTCGATTTAGCTGGATCGATAATTTTGAAAGGCCAGGCACTGGGAAACCGAAAAAACTTAAAGGATGCATACGATATTTTCGCGCTGACTCACTACAACGGAGGACCTGAACAGGCAGCCCATTACTTCAACCAGAATTTCGCACGGGAAGGAATTTCCAGTGAAAAAAGAGATCTTACAAGAAATTCACTCGCGGTGATACAGAAAAAATTCCGTGATGGAACTTCTGCGGGCTCTTTTGGTGTTGAAACATTTTCAGAAACCAGATACAAGCGATCAATCGTAGCTGCCCAAGTGAACAAATTCCTGGAGAATGTGAAATCTGTTTAGTTCATTTTATTTACAGTCTTATATCTCCCATCATGAGCACGAAAGCGAGAGGGTCGGGCGTATCCGGAAATCCTGTCGTGGCATCACGTAATAAAACCCGGTTAACAATCGGGCGCGATGAAGAGGCCCCCCTCACCCCGGTCCAGCGGATGCAGGGTAAGATTCTTCTTGCGGACCCGGAGATGGCCCGCCGGATTATTTTCGATCCGTCTCTGGAGCCGTAAAAGATGGCAGTCGGGTTTGTGAGTGACGCGACAATATTTATTGATGCAAATATTTTCTTAAATCCCATTTTGAGAAGTGGAACGGATGCTGCTGCCAGTGCCAGTTTTCTTGAAGAAGCAGATGCGGGCGTATTTCCCACTGCGACTTCGGTGATCGTCTTAATCGAAGTGCTCCACCGTCTCATCATCGCATCTGTCGTGAGCAGCAGCGGTATCTCCCCTGAGTCCGTGGTCCATCAGATAAAACTCCACCCGGAACTTGTCCGAAAAGCCAGAGCCGTCTGGGAGGTCATGGAAGATATCCGGAGCATCCGTTCCATGAAGATATATGGTATTTCCCCCGCAACATTTGAACGATCGCTTACCATAATGCAGGATGGGGGCCTTCTTGGAAACGATGCTCTTCACGTTGCCTGCATGGAAGAGCATTCGATTGGAACGATCGTAACCTATGACCGGGATTTTTCCCGGGTATCCGGTCTCAAAATCCGCAAGCCGGATGATATTGGGTAATTTTTCCGGTCGCTTGTCTGGCACTTCCCGCTTTGTTCAGGGTGCTCACTCCCTGCACTTTTCTGCATTTAA
>JAURZP010000247.1 GCA_030653335.1 Methanoregula sp.
ATTGAGCGGGTAAAGCGCAGGATCGGGTATGAGGAACTCACACCTACTGCCCGTGGCGAACTTCCGTTTATCATTGCAGAAGTTATCCGGGAGCGGGAGGCTGATTTTGTCGCTTTCTTTAACAAAGCGATCTCGATCACCCCCCGGCTTCATATGCTGCACCTTCTTCCGGGTATAGGAAAGAAACTCATGTGGGAGATATTAGAAGAGCGCAACAAGAAACCGTTTGCAAGTTTAGCAGACATATCGGCTCGTATAAAATCGATCCCTCATCCTGAGAAGATGATCCAGGCACGGATCATCGAAGAGCTCGAGGTCAAGGAAACCAAATATCACGTATTTACCACCCGATGAAAGCCTATCACGACCAGCATTTCTTAATCGATCCCAATGCGGTAAAGCGGATCGCAGACCTTGAGGATGTGAAGGGTAAACGCGTGCTGGAAGTCGGGCCCGGCAACGGGGCACTCACCCGTGCCCTGCTGGACCGCGGTGCAATTGTCCATGCAGTTGAACTTGACGGACATCTCTGTGAGCAACTCGCTGACGTATTTTTTGATGAAATTGAGAGCGGTCAGCTCACCGTGCAGCAGGGCGATGTCACAAAGTGCGAATTACCTGCGTTTGAAATGTCGGTCTCCAACCTGCCCTATTCGGCGAGTTCGAAGATCACGTTCCGCCTGCTCGAGTGCGGGTTTAAGGTTGCTGTGCTGATGTACCAGAGTGAGTTTGCGGACAGGATGGTAGCGCCAGCCGGCACCAAGGACTGTGGCAGGTTATCTATCATGGTCCAGACCTATGCAGCAGTGCAGCGATGTTTTGAACTCCCGCCGCAGTGTTTCTCTCCCCGCCCGCAGGTACACTCCACTGTTGTGAAGATCTTTCCCCGCGATCCCATCTTCTTTATTGAAGACCGGAAGCGCTATGCAGATGTAGTGCGGGGTCTCTTCATGCACCGGAGAAAGACTGTCCGTAACTGTCTGAAAGGATCTGCCGGTTTGCTCGATCCCGCATGGGTTGAACGGGTGATTGCAGCTCTGCCAGAAGAGATCTTAAAGAGTCGTCCTGAGGCGTTGTACTTAGAGGATTTCGCAACGATCAGCAATATGGCGTGATTGGGCCCGGGTTTTTTCTGGGCAACTTTTCTGGTTAACTCATGCATTGAGAGAATTATAAAGATCTGGGGTGATGCCCCCATACCCCATTTAGGATAGACCCCGCCGCCCCCGACGGGGCGCCCCTGCGGCGGTTCAGGAGCCAGTTATTCCTTTAAACCTCCCTGCCCAGCGAGACCCCGATGAGGCAACCGACCTACCTCATCTGGGGTGTGTGTATCATGAAAAGAGATTGATGATGAGCTAAAACGGAAAGAACATGATGCAGTATTTTTCCGTAATCGTTATCCTGCCTGGAATACCAGCGTGATCTGATATGAAGTGGAAAGGCTGGGAGAAGATCCCGCTTGATATTTCCGACCTCTCAAGTCCGAGGGGAAATCGCACGGTTGACGCGATAGCCCCGCTGATCGTCTCTGCCAGTCGATCAACAGATATCCCCGCATTCTATGGCGACTGGTTCATGGAACGGTTAAAGGCCGGTTATGTGAAATGGAAGAGCCCGTTTAAGGGGAGCCCGCTCTATGTTTCCTTTGCAAAGACCCGCGTCTTTGTATTCTGGTCGAAGAACCCGGCTCCATTTCTCCCTCATCTTGACACCCTTGACCGCATGGGATTCCGGTATTACTTCCTCTTTTCCCTGAACAACTATGACCATGAGCGACTCGAACCGAATGTACCCCCGGTTGATGACCGCATCGACACGTTCATCCGGTTATCGCGTCGTATCGGCAAAGGGCGGGTGGTCTGGCGGTTCGATCCGCTTGTCCTGTCTGACAGGATAACGGTTGAAGATCTGCTGGAGAAAGTCCGGTATGTCGGCGATCGGATCGCCCCGTTTACAAAACGACTGGTCTTTAGTTTTGTGGATATTGAAAAATATGCCAAAGTGCGGCGGAATCTGCAGGCCGGGGGTTGTGCCGGTGCCCGGGAATTCACTGATGAGGAAGTTACAGAGTTCTGCACTGGTCTTACTCTTCTCAACAGGCAATGGGGACTTTCTGTCAGTGCCTGTGCGGAACGGAGGGATCTCTCCGGATATGGCATTGGCAGGGGGCAGTGCATCAGCTACGATCTGCTGGCAAAGGAATTTGGAGATGATGATGCACTGATGGATTTTCTCTCTCCTTCCGGTCAGCAGACCCTTACTGGTTCCGGCACACCAACGGATCTGTCACGCCATCTCAAGGATCCGGGGCAGCGGAGTACGTGCCGGTGCATCGTCTCTAAGGACATCGGCCAGTATTCCACCTGCATGCACCTCTGTGCTTATTGTTATGCGAACACATCTCCTGCCAGCGTGCGCCGGAATTATACACGGTATTGCGACGAGAGGGATCGCGGGATCTTCCGTGATACAATAACGGAGTAGTGCTGCTGCATGCCTCAGAACTCCCGCATAATCTTAATTGCGCAGAACTCGCCACACATCGTGCATTCGGCATCACCGTCCGACAATTCCCGGGCCCGGTCCGGATCCATCGAACAGCGTATCTGGCCTTCGCGGTCGAGTGCGGCTCTCATCTGCGCAATCTTTATGTCTTCTGCTTCTCTGCCATACTTCACAGTGTCGCCGATGTGTGCAGCGATCCGAAACGCAATCAGGCCCTCTTTCACTGCAGCGGGACCCGGCAGGCCGAGATGCTCGGCAGGCGTGATGTAACAGAGGTAATCAGCCCCGGCAGCGCTCGCAATGCTGGCTCCGGCAGCTCCGGCAATATGATCGTAGCCAACCGCAATATCGGTT
>JAURZP010000251.1 GCA_030653335.1 Methanoregula sp.
CATCATATCTCCCAAAAACATGAAGTCGAGATCAGTTCCACCGTTCCTTGGATCAATAAGGGATAAAATATCTGCCCGGTCTTTCCTGAGCTTACCTTTCTCCCAGTCTTCATCGTGCGAGGTATGTTCCTGTATCCGGTAAGCCCGGTCCCATGCAGCCTTCAGTTTCATGAGCAGGAGAAGTGAGCGCTCCGGAATGGTGACAAAAATACCCGGCGAAATTTCTTTGAGAATGATCCTGCCGTTCAGGAGATTCAAGGGGCAGTTATCTTCACGGCCTTCAAAATTATTGCTATGATTCTTTGGTATAAAGTCGATGATTATCTCTCCACCCGGAGGGATGATCTTTACAACACTGTTCTTAAACGGGGGATTGCGTCGTTTGATAAAACCCCGTGTTGTCTCCAGGTGCCTCATGAGATGTTGTCGCGTTCCGGCATTGGTCACGAGATCAATATCGATGGATCCGTACCATGGACTGTAACAGTAAACCGCCCATCCCCCAATCAGAACGGTAATTGGATCCTCCGGACTTTCCCGTTCACGAACCCAATGGAATATTTCTGCAAGTTCTGCTAACGAGGCTTCAATGATTGAGCGGGGAACCTTATAGTGTGCCATAGTTCTCCACGAGTTTCTGCGTCATGTCCCGGCCACTGTACCCCAGTCCTGCCAGATCGAGCAGGGCCTGCGCTGGAGACACCAGCCGGATATCTTCAGTTATCCGCGTATCGGAAAACACGTCCCTATCCGGCTTGTATACCCGGATCTTTATCCCCTTAGTATCTGATGCATCAAAGGACTTGAGAAACGGATCGATGTTGTCCTTACGGATATAGACATACACGGTGTCATGACGGAATCCATATTTTGTATACATCCCCCCCGCAGTAAAACTGGTAAATCCACAATCGATATCCTGCTTGTCGCACATCCGTGTGATAGTCCGGGCCGCTGATAATGCATCGTTATCAGGGAGAACAACCTCATTATAATATAATTTTTCAAAGGGGCGTTCCCATGCTATCCCATTCAACAGTTTTGGGATGTCCTGAAGTTTGACATAATTGTTAACCTCAACGACAATCCCCTTCGCCATGAGGCTTTTCACCGTTGCATGGGTCCATCCGTACGAGACATTCGCTTTCATGGCGATATGGCGGATGGAGCACTCTTTCTCCGTAAGGAGAGCGATTACTATTTTCCATGATTTTGCGGAACTGATTTTTTCGATACGGCGCACATCGGACTTTTTGTTTTCGGGGATATTTGACCGGTAGGGTAATGCAATTATCCGAATATCACAGGAGTGTGCGATTTTTTCCGTC
>JAURZP010000216.1 GCA_030653335.1 Methanoregula sp.
CAGCACCAGCTCACAACCGTAGATGTCCAGCACTTCGGGAACAAGTCCGGGGTGCAGGCCACCCGATGAGACCGGGAATGCATTTTTTATTGAACCCCAGTCCTGGTCGAGTGCCATATGCTCAACACCTTTGGTTTTTCTCTCCCGCAGCACATCGGCAAGCAGCATGGCTTCTTTTTTTGTGCCCACAAGTTTTCCAACCGCGGTGCCGGTATGGATCTGGCTTACCCCGATAAGCCGCATCATCTTTGCGAGGAACAACATCGTCATCCCGTGCTTTTTGTTCCGGTCAAACGCCGCGTGCATGGCGCGGTGGGCATGGATGGCAAGCCCGAGATCGGAACAGTAGTCCCGGATGGTCATGACACTTGCAGTACCTGCGACAACCACATCGATCATCGCAAAGTTCCAGCCATTGTCCGCCAGCAACTGCGCCCGCTGTTTCATGGTCTCGACATCTGCGGTGATGTTGAGGTACGCAGACTTCCGCTCACCCGTCTCCTTCTCGGCCTTGTCCCGCAGTTTTGTCATGAACTTCACGCGGTCGTCAAAACGGTTGAACGAAACCGAGGTCAGGTTTTCGTCATCCTTGACAAAATCAAACCCGCCCATCCAGGTCTCGTACGCAATATCGGCATGCTCCTGCGCCGAAAACCCGATCTTGGGTTTTGGCACAGCACCGGTGAGTGGTCGGTTATACACCTTCATCATCTCCCGGATGCCGTCATTGCCAAAATGCGGTCCCTTGAAATGTCTGATATAGGCAGAAGGGAGCGAGACATCGATCAGCCGGAGGTTCTTGAGCGCTTTCATGCCAAAGATGTTGCCCGCAATCCCGCTGAGCAACTGCACGGCATTTCCCTCTTCCCAGAGCGCGAGCGGGTATGCTATCTTTGTATAGTTCCCCTCGATCTCAATGACGGTTGCCTGCAATTTTTTCATCCGCGGGGGCATGGTAAAGAGCGTAGTCCATGTTCCCGTAGAACTCTCAGAAGCGATTCGCCCGGCCGCTTCTTCGTGGCTGATGCCTGCTGCGGGTTCGAAATAAAAGAGGCAGACGAGTTCATCCTTTGCGGGCGTATATCCGATGTTTACGAATTCTTTATACCAGTCAATCGCCATAAAACACCATTAACAATCAAAGGAGAGGATGATTAATAATCTTGCAGGTAGTGAGATTAAACCCCTCTCCATTATGCTTATCCGCTTCCCGCGCCAATCTCCGGAGGTACCGCTATGCTCTACCGCACAGTCCCAAAAACCGGTGATAAACTCTCTGTATTGGGCTTTGGCTACATGCGACTCCCGAAGAAAGAAGGAGGCGGCATTGATGAAGACCGGGCAATACGCCAGCTCCGGTACGCGATCGATCATGGTGTCAATTATGTCGATACTGCACCCATCTACCATTTCGGGAAGAGCGAACTGATCCTTGGGCGGGCGCTTGATGACGGCTACCGGGACAAAGTGCGGCTTGCAACCAAACTCCCGCCATGGTCTGTCTTTTCCCGTGCGGACATGGACCGGATCCTGGCTGAGCAACTGGAAAAGCTCGGCACCGATCATATCGATTACTATCTGCTCCACAGTCTTGGAAAAGAGTCCTGGGACAAACTCCTGCGTCTCGGGGTGCTCAAATTCCTCGATACGGCAAAAAAAGATGGCAGGATAATAAACGCCGGCTTCTCGTTCCACAGCAACACGGACACGTTTAAGGAGATCATCGATGCGTACAACTGGGATTTCTGCCAGATCCAGTTCAATTACCTCGATGAGCATAACCAGGCAGGGATCGTCGGGCTGGAATATGCTGCCTCAAAACAGATTGCAGTTATGGTGATGGAACCCCTGCGGGGCGGGAACCTTGCCGGTCATGTGCCGGACGATGTGCAGAAGTGCTTTGATGCTGCGCCGGTTAAACGGAGTGCCGCGGAATGGGGGCTGCGCTGGGTATGGAACCATCCCGGAGTCACTGTCGTCCTCTCGGGTATGAACGAGGAAGCGCATATCGATGAGAACCTGCGGGTGGCAGATGTCGCATTGCCGGATTCACTGACAGAATCCGATCTTGAGGTGCTCGAACAAGCCCGCCAGACCTACCGGCGCTTGATGAAAGTGGACTGTACCGGCTGCCGCTACTGCATGCCGTGCCCTGCGGGCGTCAACATCCCGGAGTGCTTTGCGTTTTACAACAACACCGCATTCTTTTCCCACAACCGGGAGAACCGGATGCTCTACATCATCCGTCTTGGCGGAATTATCGGGGATGTTCCTTCGTATGCGGGGCTGTGTAAGCACTGCGGGAAATGCGAACGGATCTGCCCCCAGCACATCCCCATCCAGGAGCGCCTCAAAGAAGTCTCGGAAACTTTTGAGGGACGGGGGTTGGGTACAAAGCGGGTTGTGATGAAAGCGGTGATGGGTGGCGCACTGCGGCTCCAGAATATTGTTGGAAAGATCAAACGGATGGTTTCTGGGAAGCAGTGGGGATAGTAACGAAAATGTCAGAAGTATTTTCACACTCCGTCAAAAAAAAGGTAGTGGGATATCTGGTTTCCTGACGCATACCTTTTTCCCGTTTCTTTTTGAGAAAGATTAGTACAAGGTGCATGACTGCATGGAATCCGCAACGGCAGCGCCCGGACAATCCGGGGAGTACGCAGAGGAGTCCGGTATGATACGGGACGCAAGCCAGCGTATCCGCATTGCCCGGACTCGCGGGGAACTTGGCACCATTCTTGTCCACGAAGTGCAGCAGTATTCCCTCTTTGATCTCCAGATCATCGGGGGGCGCCTCTACAATGAGATAGAAAAACTCCCATCCCCTTACCGTGAGGCGATCCGCCCGTACTTCAACAAGCAACTCTTTGGAAAGCATCACGAACTCCTCGCACTGCACAGGCGCGGGGCGTTTTTAGCGATGGACACTCCTCTTACCGATCCGGAAACCTTTCAGAAATTCTGCGATATGCTGCCGGAAGGATGTTTTGCATACAATGATGCCGGAGAGCGCAACCCATACTTCCGGAACCCGAAGAACCAGCTCTTCTATTACCTGATCGCAGCGTTTTCCATGTTTGTGCTCGATGAACCGGGCCACCCGGTAGGCATGCCGTTTCCCGGGGGATTCAAAGTCGAGCAGCGGGGGAGCGACTATTACTGCCTGATCCGGGACAAGGAAAAGGATGTGTTCTCCTCAATCTGCAATTTCTGCCCGGCCAAACAGACAGAGGAATCTTAAAGGAGAGCTGCCAGTCACTTCAGAAAACAAGGTGCACTGCTTTTTTCGTACCCGGGACAGAAAATTTCCCATTATTAAAAAAAAGCCCAAATGCTGTGAAGTCCGGATAGATCTCTGGTAAAAAAACGGGGGATAAATTGTGGTTGAATATGAATGTAAAAAAATTCAGTTTTTAATCGTTTGAGATCCTGTGTTCTTTAAGTCCCCCGTCATAATAAACCTTGATGGTGATCTCATCACCTTTTAAAAATCCCCTCATACGATCGTCATACACTTTCTGCACATGGCGGAGGTGGTGGCGGGTGAAATAGTGCTGCATGTATTCGAGGAATTGGATCTCCTGCGTGAGAAACGCGTTCTCATACTCCTTTGCCTCACGGGCGAGAGTAAGGCTCTCGTCATCAGGGATCGTGGCATCATATTCCCCGTGCTGGTCAAGTCCGGAGAACTGTCGCCAGTCCACAGTACCATGTTCATCAGGTTCCCTGTGGAGCATGTACGGGTACACGCGGCAGATGGCAAACCGGTTATCATAGATGCGACACTTGCCGTCTTTTAAAAACCAGCAGGACCCGATCGCATCCTCCTGCGTCCGCAGGGCATACCCTGAGACATAAAATGTCCCGTTCTGGTCGCAGAACTCCGGTGACGGAGCAGGTTCCAATGCATCAGGATCAATGGCTTTTACTGCCGTCACATCGCAGTCAAGCAGGAACACATGCCCGTTGAATTCCCGCGTGCAGCACTTTGCGCAGGAAGTACAGCGGAATTTGATCTCGCGGATGATGCCAGCGAAACGTTCTATTGGATACTGAAAGAGACTGTTGCGCTCCTGCGTCAGCGCAGCGATGCGTAAAGGAATGGGGGTCAGGGAAACGGGGATCACCACAATTGTTTTTTTATTGAAACTGTGATGGCAGTGTTTATTGCTTTATCGAAGTGTTTTATCTTTCAGCAGTGTTGTTTTAGATCCAGCCACAGCATTTTTGCCTTCCGGTGTGATAGTTGTGGTAATGGAACCCGTGCGTGAACTCATCCTCTGCAGGGAATTTGGTGATGGTGCCAATCGCGTGTCGCTTACTCTGTACCGCGAGGATTTTTCAGATTTGTATCCTGGTATGATCCGGTTTACGCTGTCCGTTTTGTCCAATAAAAAGACCCGTGCTGTATTCAGGACCAACACGTATGAGTACTCACCGCTGGTTCCCTTAAAGGCAGAGACCGTTGCCTTAAAGACCGCAAATGACTGGGAAGATCAACTCCGCACCAATCCCGTCTTATTTTTTCAGGATCATTGGCCAGAGAAACCGCGGCACACGCGTGCCTCCTCTCCTGATGTGGTTGTTATCCAGGGAAGCCCCCGTGGGGATGGCAACTGCGGCATTCTCGCCGGTTGGGCTATGGAGACCGCTCACGAATTTGATAAAACCATACGGGTGATTTACCCCCATGACATGAGTATCCATTGCTGTATCGGGTGTTACCAGTGTTATAACACCGGCTCGTGCGTCTTTGACGATGACATGGATGAAATTATCGATGCAATCAGGGGGACGTCTCTTTTTATTATCTGTTCTCCTGTCTATACAAACACCGTAACCGGGGGTCTCAAGCTGGTTATTGACCGTTGCCAGGCTTACCATGCAGAGCGGGTGATATACGGAGGGAAGCAGGGACAAAAAGGGTTACTGTTTTCTGTTGCCGGAAGAAAAGGGGAAGTGAATTTTACCTGTGTGACCCGCGTCATTACAGCGTTTTTGCGGAACCTGGATATTGAACCCTCCGGAGAAATTCTCATTGACCATGTTGATGCAGTTAAGGATATCCGGACCATTCCAGGCTTAGAGCGAAACGTTAAGGAAAAAATTATCAGTCTCTTAAAAAATCCATCGTAACTTCAGGTCTTGTGGGTTTATTCCATGTTCAAGAGAAGTCCTTTTTTACTTGGGCTTCACATCCTATCATAAGGAGAGGATTATGGAAACTATCTTAAAAGTGATATCCTTTTTTGTCGGATTGTTTGTGATAGCAAACGGTGTCTGGGTAATGTACACGCCGCCATATGGAGATGAGCCCATTGGGCTGGCAATTATTGCGGTGGGCATTTTTATTCCGGTAATCACCCTTTTCGTTGCCAGGAGTAGCGAAAGGCATTACGATTAACCGGTAAGTGAAGGAATGCTTTGCCGGTAAAACCCGGCACACCATAAAAATTAGTGGTATGACCTGAACGGCACATACGCATCATAGATCTTTACTTTATCATTCTGGGGTGTGTATACCCAGACCTCAGCCCGGTCAACATATCCCGGCTTTGTGGTGCTGCGCAATGATACAGATTTTCCTTTATACAGTGGCTTTGTGATGGAACCGGTCTCTACAATGCCGTCAGAACGGGTAACTTTGACATCCAGTTGCAGGATAGAGTTGAGCCCTTTTCCACCCATGTAAGTCACAGTGATCTGCGGGTCAACTGCCTCGCCATTGCTCGCTACCTGGATATCGGTACTCCAGGCCTCCGGCAGGGTCTGGACGGGTCCAGGTGTCAGCGATGCACTGGCAGTCGTGGCTACGGGAGATGGTGTTGCAGTTGCAATGGTTTCAACAGCAGTAGGCGCCGGTGTTGCAGGCGGTGCTGCCGGCTGCGTACAACCTGCTGCTAAGAGCAGGAAAACAAGTACTAAAAACAGGGAAAAAACCCATCTGGTGTTCATATACACACATCTCTTTGAGAAATATTTGAGTGTTATGGGAAAAACGGGGGGCTTTAATATGCCCTCTTACCGGCTGCCGGCTCAATACCGGTTGGCTGGTTTCTGATGGTGCGCTCTTTCATGATGGTATAGACTTCATTGGCGTTTTCCTTTGGAATCTCGACAAAGGAGTAGGAGTCAAGGATCCTTATTGCGCCGATGGCTTTTCCGGGGATGCCGGTCTCACCGGCAATTGCGCCAACGATATCCTTAGGGGCGACCTTGTGCTGCCTGCCGACTGCCAAAAAGAACCGGACCATGCCGGCTTCGGCACCTGTATCGGCAAAGTCTACTTCTTCGCGTTTCTCTGCAGGGGCTTCGAGGCGCTCTTCCATCTGCATCTTCAAGAGTGCAGCAGCGATTTCAACGGTGTTGAGATCTCCTTCTGTCTCCTTTTCGATGAGACGGGTAAAGGTTTCGAGACCTCCCGCCTGGATGGTTTCACGCACTGCTTCTAGTACGGCCTTAGTCCTTGTCTCTGCCACATCGCTCTGTGAGGGAACGGGCATGCGGGGTATCTGGACCTTTGCATAGTGCTGGATCTCGCGCAGCTTGTTGAAGTCCTTGGGTGAGACAAAGGTGATCGCCTTGCCGCTCTTTCCTGCGCGCCCGGTCCTGCCGATACGGTGAACATAGTACTCCACATCCTGCGGTATGTCAAAGTTGATCACCATGTCAACATCTTCGACATCGATGCCGCGCGCAGCAACATCGGTTGCGATGAGGATCTCAATTGAGCCTTTCCTGAATCCTCCCATCACGCGGTCGCGCTGGGACTGTTTCATGTCGCCGTGCAGTTCCTCGGCACGGTAACCACGGGCCTTGATCTTGCCTGCGAGTTCTTCTGCCCGGCGCTTGGTGTTGCAGAAGATGATCGACAGGTGGGGGTCGGCGATATCGATCAGCCGGCAGAGGATGTCGATCTTTTCGCGATCCTTAACTTCGATATAGCTTTGCTCGATCTTTGGAACCGTCAGTTCAGCGTACTGGACCTTGACAAACTCGGGTTTGTTCATGAACCGCTTTGATATATCAATGATTGGCTGGGGGAGGGTGGCAGAGAAGAGCAGGGTCTGGCGCTCCTGTGAAACTTTCTTTAAGATCAGTTCGATGTCGTCCCTGAAACCCATGTCGAGCATCTGGTCGGCTTCATCAAGTACGACGGTTCGGACATCATTGAGTCCAAGCGTTCTGCGATCGAGGTGGTCCATCACTCGCCCGGGAGTCCCGATCACGATGTGGACCCCCGAATGAAGTGCCCGCAGCTGCCGGTCGATGGGCTGACCGCCATAGACCGGGAGAACGTAGATCTTGGGGAGATGCGCGAGGAGATGTGAGAACTCTTCTGCGATCTGGATGCAAAGTTCACGGGTAGGACAGAGTACGATTGCCTGGACAACTCGTTTAGTGGGGTCGATCTTCTCTATGATGGGAATACCAAACGCGGCAGTCTTGCCGGTTCCGGTTTGTGCCTGGGCGGTTACGTCACGCCCGGCCTGTATGAGAGGTATGGCGAGTGCCTGGATAGGCGAGGGCTCTTCAAAGCCCATATCTTCAATGGCTTTTCCGATCTCCTTTGAGAGGTGGAAATCGGAGAACTGTATACGAGTGTTCATATCGCTCCTCTATTTGGCGTGTGAGCTCATAAGATGGCGCACTGAGACACGGTTTTTATTCTTGTACGAATGGGGAGCTATTTCGGCCGCACCGGGCAATGTTTTTATGGTGATTGATTGTAATGGGTAGTAGTTAAGGCTTCCCGGATAACAAGGGGCACCGAAGACCATGACCGCCGGTTACCGCATAATAATGGGGATTGTCCTGCTGTTTTTCATCTGTACAGTCCTGTGTGCACCGGCTCTCGCGGCCCCCCTCCAGCCGGCCGGGGATGATAAGACCATCACCGTTGTCATGGACAATAACTACCCCCCGTTCTCGTTCCGTGATTCCAGCGGGGACCTTGTCGGGATCTCGGTTGACATGTGGCGGCTCTGGGAGAAGCAGACTGGCAGGAAAGTGGAGATCACGGGTCTCAGCTGGGACGATGCGATCCGCAGGATGGAAGCCGGGGAGTTCGATGTCATCGACACGGTCTTTTACTCAGATGAACGGGCGAAGATCTATGATTTCACCCCCCCATATACCGATGTGGACGTGGTGATCTTTTTCAACGCGAACGTCTCGGGCGTTTCCAGCCTTGAATCGTTGAACGGGTTTGTTGTCGGTATGCACAAAGGGGACAGTACGGTTGAAGATGCCCGGAAAAAGGGTGTTACGGTCAGGGAATATGACAGCTATGATCAGGTAGTCAAAGCAGCGAAAAACGGCGAGATTGTGGTGTTTATCCTTGACAAGCCCAGCGGTGTCTATTATATGTACAATCAGGGGATCCAGGATCAGTTCAGGTACACGCCCCCGATCATGTCAGGAGCCCTCCACCGGGCAGTGAAGAAGGGGAATAGTGCGCTCCTCACCGGGATAAATGCCGGATTTGATAAAATTCCTGAGAGCGAGTATGCAGCCCTGGACCGAAAGTGGTACGGCACGCCCCTCGTGTCGACGGAATACCTGCAGTATATCATCGCAGGAGGTCTGGTTATTCTCATCATCCTGTCCGTACTGATGATCGTGAACCGTATGCTCAAAAGAACGGTTGCGCAGAGAACGGCAGAACTCAAAGCCGAGCTTGAACAGCGTAAACAGGTAGAGGAGGCGTTACGGGAAAATGAAGCATTCCTAGATAATATCATCGAAAACATCCCTGACATGATCTTTGTCAAGGATGCCACTGACCTGCGATTCGTGCGATTCAACCGGGCCGGTGAGGAGCTGCTGGGATATTCCCGACAGGAATTGTCCGGGAAAAATGATTTTGACTTCTTCCCGAAAGATGAGGCTGACTTTTTTACCAGCAAGGATCGCGAAGTACTCCGGAACCTGCGTATCCTTGATATCAGCAGGGAGAGGATAGCGACCCGGTATAAAGGGGAGCGAATTCTTCACACCAGAAAGATCCCGATCAGTGACAAAGACAAGACTCCCAAATACTTGCTCGGGATTTCTGACGATATTACGGAACGGGTGAAATATGAGGAAGCGTTAAACCAGGCAACGCGGAAGCTGAATCTCCTGAACCGTATTACATTCACCGATATCCGGAACGCAGTTTTTTCCCTCTCTGGGTATCTTGAACTGGAACGACTGATACCTGCGGATGAAAAAACAAATGAATACCGGAACAAGCAGGCAGACATCATCAGTTCGATATCTGCCTCACTCCTGTTTGCGAAGAATTTCCAGGATCTCGGCATAAAACCTCCGGCCTGGCAGGATCTCCATCAGGTATTTCTCCTGGGAATCTCTCATTTGGATATCTCAAAACTGGACCGGAAGATTCAGGTTGATAATCTGGAGATCTATGCTGACCCGCTCCTTGAGAACGTATTTTTCTCCTTTGCAGAAAACGTCTCCCTTCATGCGACAACAGCAACAGAATTATCGCTTTATTATGAAGAAACAGGGGAAGGACTACGGCTGGTCTTTGAAGACAACGGCCCGGGAATTCCTGATGCAATGAAAGAAAAAATATTTGAAAGGCGCTATGAAGGAAAGAAAGGTGTGGGCTTGTTCCTTATCCGGGAGATCCTCTCCATTACTGGTATCACGATCAAGGAAAACGGCTCTGAAGGAAAAGGCGCCAGCTTTGACATGATGGTGCCAAAAGGGGCATACCGGTTCCGGAAATCACTATAACCGGAACAAAAACATCCGTCGTGGTTACGGTCTTTTAATATCGATGGGGAATTTTGCTCATTCTTATATACCCATTTATCCTATGATGCTGTGACCATGCACCGTGTCCTCTATGTCGATGATGAACCAGCACTTCTGGAACTTGGAAAGGTATTCCTCGAACGGTCAGGAGTCCTCCGGATAGAAATGGCATCATCAGCAGAGGATGCGATCAAAAAAATTAAAAATAAAGCATATGACGGGATCATCTCCGATTACCAGATGCCCGAAATGGATGGCATCGCGTTTCTCAAATACATCCGGGTACACTACGAACGGATTCCCTTCATCCTCTTTACCGGCAGGGGCAGGGAGGAAGTAGTGATCGAGGCGCTCAACAGCGGCGCAGATTTCTATCTCCAGAAAGGAGGGGATCCCAAGTCCCAGTTCGTAGAACTGGAGCACAAGATCCGGCTGGCGATCGAACGGCGACAGACCGCAGACGAGCTCAGTGAGTCCCGACAGCGGATGACCGATATCATCGACCACCTGCCGGACGCGACGTTCGCAATAGATGTAAACGGGACGGTTATTGCCTGGAATCGTGCGATGGAGGAGATGACCGGGGTAAATACTGAGCAGATTCTGGGAACCGGGGATCATTCCTATGCAGTCCCGTTTTACGGGATGAGAAGACCTATCCTTCTCGATCTTGTTTTACGGGAAGATAAGGAGACCGAGAGAAAATATCCCCATATCATCAGAAAGGACAACAAACTTATCTCGGAGATCTCCATACCCCTTTTGTACGGGGGGAAAGGCGCCTACCTCTGGTTCATCGCCTCCCCCCTCTATGACACCCATAGAAACCTCGTTGGTGCAATCGAGTCCATCCGTGATATCACCGATCGTAAAAATTCTGAGGAGGCACTCAAAGAAAGCGAGGAGCGGTACCGTGCGGTAGTAGAGGATCAGACCGAGTTCATCACACGGTTCCTCCCGGATGGAACCCATGTCTTTGTAAACGACGCTTACTGTCGGTATTTTAAAAAGACGCCTGCCGAGTTCATCGGTACAACGTTCACTCCACAACTGTCCGCCGAAGACCAGAAGGCGGTGCGACAGCATATCAGGGGACTGACAAAGGAGAATCCGGTAGCAACGCTGGAACACCGGTTCATCATGCCGGACGGGCAGATACGGTGGCAGCAGTGGAGTGACCGGGCCATCTTTGATGAACAGGGAAATCTTGTTGAATACCAGTCAGTCGGAAGGGACATCACCGATCGAAAGATGGCCGAGGACGGACTGAAAACTGCCTATATGCAGATCACCGCATCCGAAGAGGAGTTGCGAGAGCAGTACGATGAAGTGAGAAAAAGGCAGGATGCACTGCGGGAGAGCGAGGAGAACTACCGTGCCCTGTTTGACGAGGCTGCGGATCTCATCGTTATTGTGGATCTGCATGGAACGTTTCTCAACCTGAACAAGAAGTTTGAGGAGGAGAGTGGTTACCAGCAGGAAGAGATGATGGGTAAAAATGTGCTGACCTACGGGATCGTAACTGCCCCTTCCGCTGCGAAGATAGCATTTCACTTAGGCCAGCTTATTCTCGGGAAAAATCCACCTCTCTTTGAAATTGAGGGTGTTGCAA
>JAURZP010000270.1 GCA_030653335.1 Methanoregula sp.
AGGTCCATAAGGGTGTTTTTCCAGTTCCTGCAAAGAGGACCGGATAGTTAGAACTATATCTAATTCCCTTGGAGTTATGGTCACGTCCTAATCGGAAAGCCCATTTTTTATCTACAAGGTTGATGGTAGATACTTCCCATCCACAGAATCTAACGAGTTTAAACCATTGAATTTGAAAACGATCGAATCAGACATAACTCAAATTTAAAATAATGGGTTTAAACCAAATGAAAATTCAAAAAAGACCCCCGCGAGTGTCAAAAACAACAAAACAAAAACGGGCCTGAAGGGATTTGAACCCTTGACCTGCGGATTAAGAGTCCGCCGCTATGCCGAACTAAGCTACAGACCCAAAGCCAGTTAGACCTAATAATGTGGTCGATAATGCCGAATAAAGGTTTTGTATACCACCCAAAGAATTCCTTAATACATTAGAATAGTACATCTTCTGTTATATGCCCGAACCAGCCCCGTTTGAACAGCCGCAACCGACAAAATACTGCATTTTTGGATGCGGCACGAACGGCTACAATATAATTCTGGAACTCTTAAAAGAGCAGGAGCGCGTGATGGTTGTAGACAAGGATGAGTCCCGCGTGCGTCATCTCCGCGACCAGAAATACGATACCTCCCAGCGCGATATCACCTCTTCTGATATGTTAGTTGGCCTGCCCATCTTCGAGATCGCGTTTGTGATGACCGGTGACGGGGATGCAAACCTTGCAGCAGTCCTCACCATCAAGAAGCGATATCCCAATGTGCAGGTAGTTGCCCGATCAGTTGACCCGGTCAATGGCCAGAAACTTGCCGCTGCCGGGGCCGAGTTCGTGCTCTACCCGCAGGAAGTGGTTGCCCGCTCTGCAATCCTCCAGATAAAAAAGCAGCACTCCAGCCGGATCTCAGCAAGACTCTTTACCCTGCTTGCCGGCTGGGAAGGCACATTAGGGATCATCACTCACAAGAACCCGGACCCCGATGCGATCTCATCGGCTCTCGCACTCGCTGAGATTGCCAGACGGGCCAACCCAAAGAGCCTCACCACCCGGATCTTTTATGAGGGTAACATCGGTCACCAGGAGAACCGCACGTTTGTCAACCTGCTCGACATCAAGATGGAGCACCTCACTCCTGAGGCGATGCTGCAGTGCAACTTCTTAGCACTCGTGGACTGTTCAGGGCCCGGCGCCAACAACGATATTCCCCCCCAGACAAAGATCAACATCATCATAGACCATCACAGGGATGGCAAACATATCGCAACGCAGAGCACGTTTGTCGATATCCGGCCCGGTGTCGGGGCAACAGCAAGCATCCTCACCCAGTATTTACAGGAGCTCGATGTGCCGGTCGACAAACGCGTTGCAACCGCACTCCTCTACGGTATCCGCACGGATACAAAAGAGTTCAAGCGTAACGTAACCCCGCAGGATCTCAACTATGCAGGTTTCCTGCTGCCGCTCACCGATGCAGACCTGCTCGACAAGATCATGTCACCTTCCATGTCGCAGGAGACGCTTGAAGTGATCGGAAAGGCGATACAGAAACGCAGTATCCAGAGCGGGTACCTCTTCTCCGATGTCGGCTACGTGATGAACCGCGACGCCCTGCCACAGGCAGCCG
>JAURZP010000286.1 GCA_030653335.1 Methanoregula sp.
GGGCAAACAACTCAACTTCCTAAAAGTGAGTTGTTACAAAAAAAATTATGATGGGTAAATGATTTGGAGGTCACTCATACTTTTAATCCCATATTTTATGTTCATCTGGATCAAGATCCATGATATTGCCATTAACCATAAAGATATAATTTTTAAGTGAGAAAGTTTACTGTAATCATCATACTCCCGCAGGATTCACTCACGCCCCTTAACCTTGAAGGAGCAACCACAGTGTCACAGGAAGAACCTGTCACACTTATAAGAATATTTAAAAGCGGGCAGTAATCGTTAAAAGAGTGAAAAGAACAGTAATCTCTTCGAGGTGTTTATGCAGAATAATCCAAACAATCCATACGACGATGTCTTTAACAACCTCTCAAAGATCGTAGAAGAGATCATAAAGAACATGCCGGACAATGAGCATGCCCGTATCATAGGATATACGATCATCAGCCGCCAGCCCATGAATGGAGAACCCGGAATATTCAGGGCCGGTATACCGGATGATGGCGCGATACCCTACGAAACGACCGAGACCGATGACCAGATATTCATCACTGCAGAGATGCCAACCACAATAAAGAACGCACCTGTTGTCGACATCGAACCTGAATGTGTGCGAATTACTGCTGATGACATTACTACTACGATCATGCTTGAACATAAGGTAGACCGGATTCACAGTTATTACCGGGTTCATCGCAGCGTAATGGATATAACGCTCAAAAAAGAGCCGTTATTCTAACCTGCAATCAGTCTTTTTTTATTTTTTTTACGCCCAGAAAGCAACTGGGTCCTGCATCAAACCAATGAAAATTTTCGAGCCTTTTAATGCACTATCCCGTGTGACCAAAGAGTCATGAGATTTTTTCAAAAATCCAAAAAAAAGTTTTGGCGGCTCACAAAAAAATCCGGGAAAATTTTTCCGCCGGTAAGAAAAATCCGTAGACTTTTTTTCGGAAATTTTTTTCACGCTCTCCACTGCAAATAAAAAAAATATTCCCCACATCCCAAAAACCGTAAAAATACTTAAAAAACACCGAATTCTCCGACGTGATAATATAGAGGGCACCCAAGGGCTTTTGCAGGCAGTTTCTCTCAAAAAACCTCCCTAAATATGTGTCAAAAAAAGTGACCCACAGAACGCCGCTAAATTGCAGAATCAAATCGCGATTAAACGGGCTATTTTGGAGAAATAACCATTTTAAACGGTTATTTTTTTAGCGGTTAACCCCATCTTCCAAAAACCCGAAAACGGGATCAGAAAAATGCCAATCGGAGCCCGCATTGGGCTCAGAATAGTGTATATTTTAGTGCAGGAAAACTACAAGGGTCCTGGCGTTGTCTGATGTGCTCCGGACCCCCTGTTCATGCAAATAATCCAGGAGTTTTCGATCGAACAGGGGGTCATTTTCACATAATCGGAGCCCATATTGGAGAGATACAGAAATCAAAGCCCGCAAAATGCCCGGATTAGGGGTTTTTTCGATTGGAGTTAACTCCGTTTTTTTGGTAGGAAAAAGACCCATATTTGGGGGGTCTGTTCGATTCACGCACTTGGGTTTTTGTGAGGATTTCCGGAAAAATTTTTCAATCAAGATTCGCTCAAAAACTTTCAATCAAAGTCTGCCTGAAAATTTTCAATCAAGGTTCGATTGATCCGGATCAATTTTTCAATCGCGATCCTGTTCGCTATGAAATTATTTCAAGCAAGGTCTGGTTAAAAAAAATTCAATTGAAGTCTGAACAAAAATTTTCAATCAGGATTCGATTTATCCGGATCACATTTTCAATTATGACCATGATCGCAAGTGAAAAAGATTTCAGTCAAAGTCCGATGAAATTTTTTCATGGAGCCATGTGCTTAACGCGCTTGTCCGGGAAAATTGCAGTCCCCCACCAAAAACCGCATGGCCAATCTCACGCAATCCCGCAAACCTTTTTTTGTGATTATCATGCGTGGGGATTTCGCGGAAGCGGGCGGGCGCTGACACGCTGAGCCAAAGGGGCGGATATATCTTCATCTTGCACGGGTACAGGAATTATTTGATGAGTGATAAGGAAGAAATTGGCATAACAGATTTACTACTAGACAGAGACAATTAAAATTGCAGGCAAACCAGTTTTAGTTTAGTCCAAGCATTTCAGAAAAATTATCAAGATTGTATCAAGGAAGTCCGAAACGGATCCCATTATCCTTTTTCTTCGTTTTTGGGCGCTCAATGCGATATCCTTTTCCCTCATCATGAATTACTTTATCCCCTTCGCGGCTAATATCGTGTGCTTCTTTCGCCGTTGAATAATATGTCTTGCCTTGAATGCGTTTTATCATTTCAGTTCTTTTATTTTCTTAATAATCTCAATATATATTACTTTCTTTTTGATTTCGTGTACGTTCAAGTGCTCGCATCTCAACCCAGTTTCTTCTGCTTGTTGATCACTTCGTTCAACATATTGTCAACAATGTTCCGGCACAAACGTTGCCCACGGGTTGAAGCATCTTCCGTATCCCCCAATTCCTGTATTGCCCAGAGATTACTTTTCACGCTTTCAATCAATGACTCGCTGACTTTTATTCCTTCAAGAGCGTCAATTAGCTGGTTCAGTTTATCTATGGTTGCTTCGTGGTTGCCGATGGCACACGAATGACTGATCTCCTGAACGAGTTTAAAAGATTGTATGTATTTAAGGGCGGTTTCTCTCGAATAGGAACTCATCAGCAAATTCTCGGTATATTGTTCAGCGGCAGCCGGGTTTTTGCTGAGTGCCGTGAAGAACGTTGCTACGTCACAGGAATGATCGAACGATTTCTCCGGGATTGGTATCTGAATCCCGCCCGGGGCGATAAGGTTACCCTTGACAGAATGCGATACCCCGCATGTGGATGAAGAGAGTTTAAAATAAAGACGACGGGATCCCTTGCGAGGCAGAGTTATGCCAAAATGATGCGGTACACCGACAATCCACTTCGATTGCCAGGGGACGGGATGCAATTCGTTGAGAACGGGCTCGTGTTCCACACCTTCAATATGGCATTCAAGTATTTTCAGTGAAGCAGATGAATCCAGTTCAACGCCCCATTCATCTATCAGGGAGCTGCTGTTGTTGTGGATGCAGATGATGAGCCAGTAGGAATTCGGGTCGGCCTTCCGGATCCAGGATTCGACATTGACGAGAGGACGGTTCTTTGAGATAAGGAATGTACCTGATACTGGATCAAAAATCGTCCGTTCGATAACAAAATCCACAGTCTTCGAATCCGACACAGGATCTGCTTTTGCCTGACTATTGGTTTGTTGTAAGGTTTGCTTATTCTGAATAGTCTTTATTAAAGAATCTCTGTCCTCAACCGCTTGTTTATCTGATGGATCAAGTTCGATTGCCCGGTCATATGCTTTGATTGCGTCTTCATGGCGACCGAGTTTAGCTAATAATTCTCCCTTAACACCCCACCATGCAGCAGCACCTTTCGGATCAAGTTCGATTGCCCGGTCACATGCTTTAATTGCCTCCTCATGACGACCGAGTTCCGCTAATACACATCCCTTAAAACCCCACCATGCAGCAGCACCTTTCGGGTCAAGTTCGATTGCTCGGTCACACGCTTTAATTGCCTCCTCATGGCGACCGAGTTCCGCTAATGCAATTCCCTTATTGATCCATGCAATAGCATCTTTCGGATCAAGTTCGATTGCCCGGTCAAATGCTTTAATTGCCTCGTCATGGCGACCGAGTTTAGCTAATGCAATTCCCTTATTTCTCCATGCAATAGCATATTTCGGATTAAGTTCGATTGCCCGGTCATATGCTTTAATTGCCTCGTCATGGCGACCGAGTTTCACTAATGAACTTCCCTTATTGTTCCATGCAGCAGCAGATTTCGGGTCGAGTTCGATTGCCCGGTCATATGCTTTAACCGCGTCGTCATGGCGACCGAGTTCCGCTAATGAACTTCCCTTTTGGTACCATGCAAAATCATATTTCGGATCAAGTTCGACTGCTCGGTCATATGCTTTAATTGCCTCCTCATGGCGACCGAGCTCCGCTAATGAACTTCCCTTTTGGCACCATGCAAAATCATATTTCGGATTAAGTTCGATTGCCCGGTCATATGCTTTAACTGCGTCATCATAGCGATCGAGTTTACGTAATAAATTTCCCTTATTGAACCACTCACGAGATGTCATTCCCTTAATTTTCGGCTCCTTGCTGGAAAAACCCATGAATATCCTCGCCGCACTCCAATAAAGATAATATGTGTATGGGAGAAGATAAAAAGAGTTATTTTAGGCATCGCCGTTTCGAAGTTTCAGTTGATTGGAGTGTGATACTGGTTGATGACCTAACAATATTCACGGAGGAAATTTTAGGGAAATACGAAATCCTGATTCTCTTCAGGGTTTAAGAAGGAAATAACTTAAAATAAAATCGTATTTACTTTAATTTTTTTCTAGCAGTACTAAGTTTTGCGTCCCCTCTTATACCCTTTAAGGGAACACCATATTCTTTTCTTACGGTCGATACTTTTGCATCTCCTCTAATTTTTCTTCCAGCCATTTTCAATTCTCCAATGATAAATAATAGATCACTTATGTAATTGATAAATGTTTTTACATCGATTGTATGACGTGATTAGATGTGAAACTGGATATAACTTGAAAAGAGTTATGCCCCTAATGAGGACTTTACTTTTGGCGCACCGACTTGCATCGGATATATTCTACATATCTTGGCAACTATGGAATAAAGATATCCCGAATCCCATAAAATAGTTAAATATGGCTCGCTACAAATGCCCCGAATGCGGAACAGTATACGAAACACATGCGTATTGTAATAAACACAGGACTTCAGTAAAATGTAATGAAATAAAGTCCAAAAATAAATCCGTAGGTCTTTTTGGTGATTTAAATAATGTTCCGGATACGACACCTCCGAACACTCTTAAAGGTCTAAAATATAAATGAAGATTGCCGGAATCATATGTGTGTCGAACAATTAACATTTTATAAATTCATGGCACTCATTTGTACTTTCGTTTCATTTGGTGGAATTGTGTTTATTTGGTTACAACATCCTGAACAAGCGGCTCTTGCAATATATGCCGCTATGCTCGCATGGGGTTTATTCTTCGCAAATCAGGCATTTCGAATTATGCACCCATAGCAAACTAAAAGTTTCTTTAATCTTTTTGTAAGTATACACAAAACACCAATCCGCCCGCCCGTCAATTGACCGATGCCAATGCCATTATTTGCGCGGATCTCATCAGTGATCGCAAATTGACATGATAAACCTAACCATAAAATCCTAACACCCGTCAGAGTTTATTTTTAAAAACGAAGTCCTGAAAATTTTCATTGCTCTGGTGTGAAGTCTTTTGGCATTATGCTGATCTTTTTCTCAGTAATTGAGCGACATTAATTATTCACCACCCCGCAATACTAGTGAAAAGGATCGAATCATTGGGGGAGTGCAATGAAAAAAGTGATAATCATCGGTCACCGGCAGCCGGATACGGATTCCATCGCGAGCGTGACGGGATATGCAGCGTTTTTAAACCACGCTGAACCGGGGAGGTATATAGCTGCCCGATGCGGGGAGCTGAATGCAGAGACATGCTTTGCGCTTGAGACGCTTGGCATCAGACCCCCGGTACTTATTGATAGCATAGAACCCCGCGTCTCTGACCTTGCAATCCACCGGATCAGCGTGACTAACGACGTGCCCACCGTTGATATCGCCGCTCTCATGGATACCCATGATATCCGCAACGTGCCTGTCACCGATGGAGAGGGAAAACTTTTAGGAATTGTGGGGGAGCACGGGCTTGCACAGGCCTATGTCCAGCGGAGAAAAATCGGAGAACTCGCAATCACACCCCTTCCCCTTGACACCCTTGCCCGGATACTCAGCGCCCGAGTGGTGGTGAGAGCTTCTGAAACCCTCTACGGGAGGGTATCGATTGCGATCGATGCACCTGCAGTGAGCTCAAAGAAATTAACGAACAAGGACATTGCCGTGGCAGGAGATAACGAGCCTGTGCAGCGTGCGCTGATTGCCTCTGGCATTGCGGCACTCATCATCGCAGACAAAGCCCCGGTTAGCGAACAGGTGAGAAGGGATGCTCAGGTGATGGGCGTTTCGGTACTGGCAACCGATCTCGATGCATTTGGCGTAGGAACCATGATCAACCTCTCCCTTCCGGCAGGCATGATGATGGATACTGATATCCCCCGCCTTTCACTTGATGATACGCTCGCACACGCAAAACAGATCGTGTTCTCATCGAAATTCCGTTCCGCGTGTGTTGTGGAAAAAGACGGTACGCTCCGGGGAATTGTTACCAGAACAACGCTCCTTGAAGAGGTGCACAAACCGGTCATTCTTCTTGACCACAATGAATTTGCCCAGGCAGTTGAGGGAATCGACACAGCAGAGATCATCGAGATCATCGACCACCACCGGCTCGGGGCCATCTCAACGTTAAAACCGGTCAAATTCCTCAATGACCC
>JAURZP010000292.1 GCA_030653335.1 Methanoregula sp.
GGGAAAGAGCTTCTTCCTTTATGACCTTATACTTAATAAATTCAAAATAAAAGATGAAGACTTCATTTACCTCAATTTTGAAGATCCTGAAATGATAGGCGCAAGCATCAAAGACATTCTCGATGCGGTGAGCGTTCACGAGGAGTTTTATGGCAAAATCCCCGAATATATATTTTTAGATGAGGTCCAGAACATTGAACATTGGGAGAAAGCGGTCAGGGGATTATACGAAACTAAAAACCATTACCTGTTTATTTCAGGTTCATCCTCAAAATTGCTCTCAAAAGAAATTGCAACATCGTTGCGAGGCAGGACACTAACCTATTCTATTCTTCCGTTATCGTTTAAGGAATTTCTCACCTTTAATGATTTTAAGAAAAAGTCGCCCCTTTCAACATCAGATGAGAACCAGATCAAAAATCATCTCCGAAAATATATGGAATTTGGGGGTTTTCCTGACATAGTGTTCGATAATAAAATTGCAGACCGGTTTTTTTTGGAATATCTTGACCTTGTACTTTTCAGGGATATTATTGAAAGACATAATATAAAAAATATTTTCATTATAAAATTTCTTATAAGATCCATGCTTGCTTCCTTCTCAAAGCAATCTTCTGTTAACAGCACTTTTAATACCCTGAAATCGCAGGGGATAAAGGTGAGCAAGAAAACACTCTATAATTATACCTCTTATCTTGAAGATTCATTTTTTATATTTTTCTTAAAAAAGTTTTCCTATTCCGTTAAAATTACTGAGGCAACGTTACCTAAAGTGTTCATAAATGATACCGGTTTAATAACTGCCCTACACTCTAAATTTTCTGAAAATTTCGGAAGGCTGATAGAAAATATCGTTTTTTTAGAGCTGAAAAGAGCCCAGAATGAGGATCCTCTTCTTGAGATATACTATTATAAAAACGGTGTGGAAGTTGATTTTATTCTCAAAGAAAAGCTTGAGATAAAACAGCTCGTGCAGGTATGCTACGACATTGAAGATCCGGATACGAAAGAGAGAGAAATAAAAGCCCTGTTAAAGGCTGGTATGGAACTAAAATGCAGCGATCTGCTTGTGATTACCTGGGACAGGGAAGGAGAGGAACACATCGGGAATGAAAAAGTGGTATATTTACCTCTTTTTAAATGGTTGTTGAAATAGGGTAACTCTTAAGCGTATCATTCCCCTCATAATGCACAAGATATGTTATGACCA
>JAURZP010000294.1 GCA_030653335.1 Methanoregula sp.
ATCGAGAGCCATCTGCTCTTCGCCGTACATATTTTTAGTCAGTTCATCAGCCGGGGTTTTCCTGATCGAACAGAAAAATCCTTTCTTCACCTGCTGAGCCTGTTTAGCCAAAAAGAGAATTAACTCCATTAAGTTTTCTTCTGTTCCAGCACGGATTAGGAAATCTTTGAGTATCATTTTTTACTTCCTTCCTCTCACCAAAGAGCAATAAACCAATGATTATCCAACCGGATTTTTTTAAAATGTTCTGTGTAGTCGTATGATTCTGTTGTTTATCAGGGTTATTATGCTGTCTTAAAAGATCCTATTGCGCTCATCATTACTTATTCCAGCGGTGCTCACCGGCACCAGAGGCCCACGTGCCTTTACTGTCCGCGCGAGGCTTTACTGTCCGCATGAAAAAAATCAGTCTGATGAGAGAAGACCGGGTTGTCATTTTTACTTCAGGGATTTGTCAATATTGCGCTTAAGTTCACTGATACTTTTTTTGATTTCATCAAATGATTTTTTCTCCCAGTAAATTTGATTCCTGATATTGTCACTAAACCGGGTAATCTCATTATCGACAGACCCTTTTTTCTTTAAATATTCCACCTGGTTGATGAGGTTAACTGCATCAAAAAGAATCTCTCTCTTTCCTTGTGCATACAATAAATCCCAGGATTTTTGTTCATATTTTTCAAAATCGGTGCTGTCTAAAGAACCTCTCATCTGTTCAAGAGCCGTGGTGAAATGTTTTTTGGAAATTTTCATGGAGTTTAGGGATGTTTCATCAATTTCTCCTCGTTCTATAGCCTGAATCATTTCATCCATGACAATAACTTTGACTTCCCCAACCAGAGCGGCTAAATCTGCTCCAACATAATATTGAGTTTTTTTCGCTAACTCCTCAACCTGAACGTCCTCATCCAGAAGTTTTTCGATATCCATGAGATATGTTTTTAAAATGGCTTTTCTTGATTCCAAATCGGGTGGAGGAATATAGAGATGTTTATCGAACCTGCCCGGACGAAGAAGGGCCGAATCAAGCAGATCCGGCCGGTTTGTTGCGCCGATAACAAATACATCGCGTAATTCTTCAATTCCATCAAGTTCAGTTAAAAACTGGCTCATCACACTTTCTGTCACATGCGTTGAATCACTTATCGAGCCACGTTTTGGAAACAATGAATCAATTTCATCAAAGAATAATATGCAGGGAGCAGATTGTCGCGCTTTTCTAAAGGCTTCGCGGACATGTTTTTCAGAATCGCCAACACCTTTGGATAATAATTCGGGCCCTTTGATCGAGATAAAATTTATCTGTCGTTTACTGGCAATGGCTTTTACAATTAATGTTTTTCCGGTTCCGGGGGGACCAAATAACAAAATTCCCTTAGGGGGCTTGTATTTTAATTTTTCAAATAAGGCCGGATATGTGATTCTTCCTTCAAAAATCCTGATCAATTTCTCTTTAACTGCATCAAGACCCGCAACAGAATCCCATGGAACTTCAGGGATTTCGATGAGCAGTTCGCGTAAAGCACTCGGTCCTACGATTTTTCTTGCGAAATCAAAATCGGATTTTGTAAGTTTCAACTGTTCAATTACTTCATTGGGTATCTCTTTTTCAATATCGATAACCGGTATAATTTTTCTTATAGCGTTCATTGCAGCTTCTTTTACAAGAAGCGAAATATCGGCCCCGACAAATCCAAACGTTGTTTCCGCAAAATAATCCAGATCAATATCTGTTGCAAGGGGAACTCCTCGTGTGTGGACCTGGAATATTTCAAGTCGTCCCTTTTTATCCGGAATTCCAACTTCAATCTCGCGGTCAAATCGACCCCCGCGTCTTAAGGCCGGATCGATTGAATTCGGTAAATTTGTTGCAGCAA
>JAURZP010000298.1 GCA_030653335.1 Methanoregula sp.
TAATATTAGGGATTAATAATATATAAATATTTCGCCAACACGACGCTCGATTTCTAAAAGAAGGCTGAATTTCAATTTACATTCCCTAACTTAAGAATAGTTTGGGTTGAAGTGGATGAGGTCTCTTTAAGGTCAAGCTGACCTCAGATGAGCACAAAATTGCAGGAAATATTCTCATCTTCCTCGAAGTCAACACGCTCCAGCAGATCGCGCTAAAACCTGAAGCAATGATAAAAAGTTAAACGCCCGTTAAAGAACCGTGAGGTCCGAAACCTTCCCGGACAAATATCCATTTTTTAAAACGGTTCCTTTCGCTCCAGTGCTATACTCACTGTTCATGTAAAAAAAATTCTCACAGCCTTCCACAATCTATTCAAGACTCCCGGTAAGATTACTAGGATCAGGAGTATTGTGGGTATGGAACCGGTTGCTCTGGGGGTATTGGTTTTACCCTTCATTATCCTGATTGCCCGGATAGTGGAGACCAGCCTTGAAACCGTCAGGACGATCTACATCAACCGTGGGCATGCAAACCTCGCTGCCTGTATTGGTATAGTAAAGACAGGTATCTGGCTGCTGTCTACCGGTATTGTACTCACCAATTTTTCGGATTACTTAAACCTGTTTGCGTACCTTGCCGGTTATGGTCTGGGGACACTGCTGGGGATGGAGATCGAGAAGATGATCTCTTTAGGGCATGTGATCGTCCGGCTCATCATTGCTGCAGATCCCCAACCGCTCATCACTGAGCTTGCTACGCTGGGATATGGTATGACACGAATCGAGGCATCAGGGAGTTTTTCGCACACGGTAGCGATTATCTTTATGATCGTGCCCCGTTCAGAACTGGGACGATTGCTGGTCGTGCTCTCAAAAAATTATCCTGACGTTCTCTATACTGTAGAAGATGTGCGCAATATCAAGGAAGGTGCAAAGATCTTCCACAAGGATCCAAAGAGCCGGATACTCGGGTTCTTCGGGCTCTAAAACTACCGACCCTTTTGATTTGTTCTAAAAAACCAAAGCTCTATGCTCCGGCTCGCTCACTTATATCGTTGGAGCAGATAAGAATGGATGGCATCGCAATGAAAGGTAAAGATATGATCTCTATTTACAATGCCCGAACCGGGAATGTTGAGGAGGTAAATCCGGTAGTAAAAACCGATGCAGAATGGCAGGCAGTTCTCACTCCTGAACAGTATGATGTGGCCAGAAAACATGGCACTGAATACGCGTTTACAGGAAAATATCACGCATCAAAAGAGCAGGGGATCTATACCTGCGCCTGCTGCGGCACCGACCTGTTTAACTCGACAACAAAATTCAACTCAGGCACAGGCTGGCCCAGCTTCAATGCCCCGGTATCTCCCCTCAACATCCGCACCCACACAGATATCTCCGGCGGGATGGTGCGCACCGAAGTGCTCTGCGCCCGGTGCGGAGCACATCTCGGCCATGTCTTTGATGACGGCCCTGCACCCACGGGTAAACGCTATTGCATGAACTCGGCAGCCTTGGATTTCCACAAGATGTCCTGATGCCCACAGCGCATGCCCATTCACAACCCTTTTTTAAAGATGCCGTAACTATAGCAGATCAGGTGAATGGATCTATGGGAAAAATATCAGCAGGCAGGAATGTCTTCATGTACCCCATGCCGGTTACCTTACTCGGCACCCTTGTGGACAACAAACCGGATTTCATGGCGCTTGGGTGGATCACCCGCGTCAATGCAAACCCCCCGACCGTTGGCTGCGGTGTGGGACGGCATCACCATTCAATACGAGGCATCGAGGAGAACAAAACATTCAGCATCAACTTCCCGTCCGCAGAAATGATGGAAAAAACAGATTATTGCGGGCTGGTTTCGGGAAAGGATACCGATAAAGCAGCGCTCTTTGATGTGTATTACGGGGAATTAAAAACAGCCCCTATGATAACCGAATGTCCGCTCTCTCTGGAATGCCGTCTGGTGACGACAGTAGAAAATCCCACAAATAATTTTTACATTGGTGAAATTATCGCATCCTACACAGAAGAGAAGTATCTTACATGCGGAAAACCGGATATAAAGAAAGTAAACCCGCTACTGCTCACCATGCCGGACAACCGCTACTGGACTGTTGGTGAATATACTGGTGACGCGTGGAGTTGCGGAAAAAAACTGGTAAGAAAATAATCTGCCGGAGTCCGCCCGATGCTCTACCGTAAGATGAATAATACCGACCGTAAACTCTCTATTCTGGGTTTTGGCTGCATGCGGTTGCCAAAGACTGCTGACTCTGCCATCGATGAGGTAAAGGCAACCGCGATGGTGCGCTATGCAATCGACCGGGGCATCAACTACATCGATACAGCCTATGTGTACCATAATGGCGAGAGCGAACCGTTCCTTGGGAGAGCATTGGCAGACGGGTACCGGCAAAAGGTAAATCTCGCTACAAAAATGCCGGTCTGGGATGTCCAGTCCCGACAGGATATGGATTGCATCCTTGACGAACAATTAAGGCGGCTCAACACGGATCACATTGATTTTTACCTGCTTCATGGCCTTTCACATTCGTCCTGGGATGATATGTTGAACCTTAATGCGGGTGAATTCCTCGACACCGCAATTGCCGATGGCAGGATTCGCTATGCAGGATTCTCGTTCCACGACAATGTGCAGGCCTTTAAAGAGATCGTGAATGCTTATCCCTGGACCTTTGCCCAGATCCAGTACAACTACATGGACGAGGATTACCAGGCTGGTACCGCAGGGCTTGACTATGCAGCAGAAAAAGGACTTGGCATTGTGATCATGGAACCGCTCCGGGGCGGGTTACTTGTAAAGGAGACTCCAGAGACAAAGAAAATCCGGGCTTTAAGTGAACAATCCCGCACAGCAGCAGAATGGGGATTACGCTGGCTCTGGAACCGGCCTGAAATCACTGTTGTGCTATCCGGCATGAGCACGATGCAGCAGGTGAAAGATAACCTGAGTTATGCAAACAATGGCAAACCCTCCTCACTCACAGAGGATGATCTCGCGGTCTATGAAAAGATAAAAACCTTTTACCGCAGCAGGAGTAAGATCCCCTGCACGAACTGCCGGTACTGTCAGCCGTGCATGGTCGGAGTTGAGATCCCGGAGTGCTTTTCTGCCTACAATGACGCGTTCATCTACAAAGATTCCGCAGCGGCAAAGTTCTGTTACGATGCCTTTACGGTTTCTGGAGGGGATGCTTCGCAGTGCCAGGATTGCGGAGTGTGCGAAAGCCTCTGCCCCCAGCACATCCTGATACGGGAGCGCCTCAAAGAGGTAGTATCGCTATTTGGGCATTAAACGAGGAGCACACAATTGCGCATTGGATACCCCTGCATCAACCGCTCGATCGGCTGTACTTCATCTCATTCATTCCGGCTTTCCTCCTATACCGAAGAGCGATTGAAAGAGACGGTAAAAGAGAATCTCACCTGCTTAAAAAAAATCCTTGAGTATAACCGTGAGCACGGAATGCTCTTCTTCCGGATCACATCGGACCTTGTACCGTTTGCTTCGCACCCGGTCTGCACGTTCCCGTGGCAGGTGCACTTTGCCAAAGAGTTTAAGCAAATCGGGAAATTCATCCGCCAGCATGGATTCCGGATATCCATGCACCCGGACCAGTTCGTGCTCCTGAATGCACCCGACACAAACGTGTTCCAGCGGAGTATCGCCGATCTGGTGTACCAGACGCAGGTGCTTGACCTGATGGGACTTGACACAACTGCAAAAATCCAGATCCATATCGGGGGTATATATGGCGATAAGCCGGCAAGTATGGGCCGGTTTTCTGAGAAGTACAAACTGCTTGACCCTGCCATTAAGAACCGGCTTGTGATCGAGAACGACGAACGGTTGTACACGATCAATGACTGCCTCGCCATCCATGAGCGAACCGGAATCCCAGTCATCGGGGATTTTTTTCATCATGCCCTCAATAATTGTGGGGAGCAGTTCGCTGATCTGCTAAAACCCCTCAGGGTAACATGGAAAGTCCATGACGGTATTCCGATGGTCGATTACAGTTCGCAGGAACCGGGTAAACGGACAGGGGCACATGCAGAGCATATCGTAACGGAAGATTTCCGGCAGTTTCTCTATCTGACCCGGATGGCAGATTTTGATATCATGCTTGAGATCAAGGATAAGGAAAAAAGTGCCCATTTAGCCCTTGATATCGGCCGTGATGATCCCCGTCTGGTCAGCAAGAAAAACCACTGAGGCGTGATCTTATCAGATTTCCCCACCCCCTTGTAACCAACACATGGATCTCTTAACACCTGCCGTGATTGGTATTGGCCTTTCTATGGACTGTTTTGCTGTATCGCTTGCGATCGGCACAACGACAAAGACCCGGCTTGTCTACGCTGCTGTGATCATCGCATTCTTTTTTGGTGCGTTCCAGGCAGGTATGACTGCAAACCTGCATGCACATGAAAAGGTGGTGCCATTTCCGGAGTAAAAGTAAACCCTGATTGGCCTGTCATGCCATTTGTTTTATCAGATACCCTCGTGAACATTACATATACATGGACGCAGATGACCGTGCAGAGATTGAACAGATCCTTAACTATCATTTCTTTGAACCGCAACACCTGATCCGGGCACTCACCCACCCTGCCTGTGCTCATGAAATGCTCCAGCAGAACAAACGGTGCATGGACCAGGAAGCCTACAGCACGCTTGGAGATGCTGTGCTAAAGACCGGGCTGATCCTGTATCTCATGGAAAAAGGTCTCGAAACAAAAGGCGAGATCACAGTGAACAAAGAACCCGTTGAGAAGAACGAGACACTGGCAAAAGTTGGCAAACGGTTAAAGATCAAACGGTTCATCCGGCTGGGGCGCGGGGAAAAAGAACTCTTAAGGCTTGGCGAGGAGACGATCCTTGCCGATACGGTAGAAGCCCTGATAGGCGCGATATTTTTAGACAGCGATGCAGGTTTTGGCGTGGTAAAACAGTGCATCGGGCTCTGGTTCGAACCCGAACTAAAGAAGATCAAAAAGGGGTCACCAATCCATAAGGTTGAAACCACAGTTATCAATCGTCCGATTTCATCCTCCAGACGTGGATCACCCAGAGTAAAGAAGCCGCAGTCGCGAACAATGTGGAGAGGATGAGGAGCGGTAAATACCACCATTGTGCCGCCATCGTTCCCTCCATAACGCCGCTCCCTGCAATAGTAGCGATCGTATTTGGGACTAAAAATACCGTGCCGAGAACCGTGAGGTACGCAGTCACGAGGGCAAAGCGGTTGTTCATGCTCTGGAGCGGAGTGTGAAAGTGATGACAAAGGGGTTCGATTCATCCCGTGACTAAAGGTAAGGGTTTTCTCGACCCCTTTACCCGAGATCATAAAACCCGGTTGTGAATGAGATAATAGCGATAGGACTGCCAAGGATGATGAGCCCGGCAGTGCCGGATAAAACCCATAATGCTAATAGCAATTACTCCCTAAAAACTTCCGTATGAAGAAATCCGTATCTCTTGGAATTGCAGTCATTACTCTTGTGCTGCTGGCAGCACTCGTAGTACTTCCGGTATCCGGCGTGGCAGATGCCCCAACTGCCGTTACAACAACCACCCCCGCAGCAAGCGGTGTCACCAAACCCTTCATCAGTGCAACTGTTTCATCGTCAACTCCCATTGTGGGGGATCCTGTCACCATCAGTGGCATTGCAACCGGGGGCAATCTGGCTTCCGGTGTCCAGATCTGGGTATTTGCAGGAAACTATGTGAACGTCACAACAGTGCCGGTCAATGCAGATGGCACTTTCTCAAAAACCTACCCGACAGCGGGAATGCCCCCGGCAACGTACTATGTCTTTGTCCAGAGCCCGGCTATGGATGGGAAATTTGATATCGCTCTGTATGATGCAGGAATATATTCCGGACAGGTAGTCAACACAAAGACCAAATCTACGGTCTTTAACTTTACCGGAACCGGCAGTGTGCAGGATGCCGCCGCATCAAAAGCTCTTTCCGATGCTCTCAATATGCCCGGACAAGATGACATATACACCAAGCTTACGTTCCAGTTGACAGTCCCGGTCGCCACTCCCGCAGCCGCAATAACTACTGTCGCGGCACCGGTAACCACTGCTGTTCCCGCAGCAACCCCCACGGCAAAATCTCCCCTGCCAGTTGAAGTCACCGCAGGCGCGCTGGTGATTGGCGGGTGCTGTGCGGCTCTTTTCATGCGAAAAACTCACTAATCTTTTCATTTTTTATTTTTTCTGTGGCACAATGACCCAAGCAGAGTTTTTTTAAAAAAAGGCACTTGCGCTCAACGAGGAAACACCCCGCGACCAGAAAATTACCATTTTCATGTCCCTCTCTATTGGCATATCCCTTTAAAGTTTAAAAGTTACTCTCTCATAGAGAATTGTCAAGCATGCTGCACAAGTCCGATTCCAAGGCATTCCGTCCTCTGAAGGGGGCATAAATCCATGATCTCACTTCGCCTGTACCGGATCTATGATATCGGCAGGGAGATCGATATCGACTGGCTCGAGCAGGCGCTCGCACAGAACTACTTTACTGCAAGAACCAGTTTTGTCCGGGTCAAACCAAAGTCCATCATGATCGAAGACCCGCCGCTCATGATCCAGATGCACCCGATCCGGGTGGAACGGGAGGGCAGGACATTTGAGTTCTCGGTGGTTGCCAGAGTGTTTGATATCGGTGCGATCAGTTTCTGTTTTGT
>JAURZP010000300.1 GCA_030653335.1 Methanoregula sp.
CCAAAAATGTTGAACTCATGACATTTGAGGGCCAGATCTTTTCTGAAAAGAAGGGAACCGTTTAACCTCTTGAACGCACATATAAAGGCACATTAAGGGTGCCACATGGGAATTTCATTTGAGAGTTTGTACAGCGATATTGCCGGTCGCTGCGGGAAGTTAACTGTTGGCAAAAAAATTGTAAAGACGCCTGCGCTCCTTCCTGTCATCAACCCCCACCTGCAGTTAGTCACCCCAAAGGAACTACGGAAGATGGGCGTAGAGGCAATCATAACAAACGCGTACATCTTTTCCCAGAGCAAACAGTACCGGGAACGCGCCCTTGCTGAAGGACTGCACAAAGTCCTTGATTATGACGGCGTCATCATGACCGACTCAGGTTCGTTCCAGTTGTCCGTGTATGGCGAAGTCTCCATCACTAATACAGAAACCCTTTCCTTCCAGCGCGATATAAAAAGTGACATCTGGGTGCCGCTCGATATTCCCACTTCCCCATCTGCCGACCGGCAGACCGCTGAGGGTGAACTGGCGATCACCATGCAGCGCCTTGCCGAAGCAAAGCAAACCTTTGGAAACGATGCCCCGATCGCAGGACCGGTTCAGGGCGGAATCTTTGAAGATCTGCGGGAATTGGCAGGAAAGGAAGTTGCGGATCTTGGCTTTACATTCTGCCCGATCGGCGCCGTTGTTCCCATCATGGAGCAGTACCGGTACCGGGATCTCGTCAGTGTGGTGATGGCAGCAAAGCGGACAATCTCTCCTGCTGCCTGTGTCCATCTCTTCGGCGCCGGTCACCCTGCCATGTTCGCACTCGCTACGGCAATGGGTTGCGATCTCTTTGACTCAGCTGCCTATGCCCTCTATGCCAAAGAAGGCCGGTACATGACCGTGCATGGCAGTTACAAGATCGACGAACTCGCTGACCTTCCCTGTGCCTGCAATATCTGCCGCACCCACACAGTTGAAGAACTCCGCACTTCCCCGCAACGTGACCGTCTGCTTGCCCTTCACAACCTGCACGTGACCCTCGCTGAGATCGCCCGTATCCGTCAGGCTGTCACTGATGGCTCGCTCTGGGAACTGGTAGACGAACGCTGCAGGGGTCACCCGCAACTGCTTGCCGGCTATCGGGCCCTGCTCCTCAAAAATACGGAACTTGAAAAAACGGACCGCACCTCAAAGCGCCGCTTCTTCTACCGGGGCGATGAGAGCTGCAAGCGCACTGAAGTGCTCCGGTACCAACAGCACCTCGCACGGCTCCGGCTGGGAAAAGAAGTGCTGATCGCATTCGATGGCGATGCACGCGAAGAATTTTCTGATATGCTCCTCTTTAAACCCCCGTTCGGTCCATATAAAAAAGAACTCAAGGAAACTTTTCCCATAGGCCAGAGTGAGATTCCCGAATGGGATGACGCGATGGTGCGGCAGGGTTGCCGGGGCATACAAGCTCTGGTCGAGAGTCACCCGGACACCCGCGTAGTAATCTCCTGCAGCAAGCGGTGGGAAATTATCCTGCAACAGGAAGTTTCTGACTGTGAGGTGATCGAGTGAGCCAGTTTAATATCCGCAAAAGGGACGGTCTTGGACGGACCGGACTGTTCAGACATAACGGAACAGAACTAAAACTTCCGGCAGCTGCTGATACAATCCGGCTGTTTCCTGCGCTTGGCACTATGCAAAACACCAATATGCCGGTCTGTGCTCCGGCAGCAGTTGCCCGTGAATTTCCCCCAACTTCCGGAGTGATGCCGGTCACCATTCATCCCCAGCTGGATAATACCTCAATAAGCGGTGACTGCATAATGGTAGCCAACTGGCATACCGCTTTTGCAAATCCCCGTAATTATGTGGACTGGCTGGTTGCACTCAAGGTAAAAACACCATCCGATACCGCATGGTACGCACCGGCAGCTGCCATCCCCTCAACTGCTGCTATCCTCTGCTACTCCGGCTTTGACCTCTTTGATTTCATTGGCATTGATCTCAAATCTGCGCAGGGTATTTTCTGTACAGCCGAAGGTGAGTTTCCCGCTGATGCATTGGAGAGCGGCATCTGCACCTGTTCCGGCTGTGCAGCAAAAGATCTTAAAGAGCACAACCGGAACGCACACATTCAGGAACTTGCCCTGATTAGCCGTTTCATCGAACAGGGCCAACTGCGGGATCTTATTGAGTCCCGCTGCCGTATGAACGCAAACCAGGTAGCGATCATGCGCCATCTCGACAACCAGTACCCGTTCATGGAAGCTGCCCAGCCGGTTGCCCGGAGTGGTGTGATGCGGGCAAACTCCGGCGACTCCATGCAACGGGTGGAAGTGCGCAGGTTTGCAGAGCGCGTACTCTCCCGGTATATTCCGCCAAAGACCGATGTGGCAGTCCTTTTGCCTTGCTCAGCTAAAAAACCCTACTCGCTCTCCCAGACGCACAAGCGCTTCCAGCTGGCAATTGGCGGACGGGCACACGAGTTGATCGTCACCTCCCCGCTGGGTCTTGTTCCACGGGAACTTGAGACGATCTATCCTGCCGGGCATTACGATGTACCCGTAACCGGTTACTGGGATGCGGAGGAATGTGCATTCATCAGCAGCATCCTCACCCGGTATTTCAAACGCCACCCGTACCGGCGCATCATCGCCCATCTCGAAGGCGGGGCATTAAAAGTTGCAAGGCTGGCAGCTGACGCAGCGGGGATCAATCTCGAATCTACCTGCGAGCAACGTCCGACCAGCGATATTGCACTCAATGCACTGGACACGGCCCTTGCCGGAGAACGAAGGATCAAGGATGACCGGCTGCACGGCATGGCCTCGTACCAGTTCAATATCGATCTCGATACGAAAGGAACCACGCTTCGCGGTCACTTCCCGGAGGTCTTCTACAGCCGGAATAATCTCCAGCTCTTCTCCATTGATACCGGTACCGGTATGCTTCGCCCGACCATTGACGGCTGGAACCTGATACCTGCGGGCTACAGGGTACATATCGACGATTTCATTCCTGAAGGGGATGTGCTGACCCCGGGTGTCATCAGTGCAGATCCAGAAATCCGGGATGGCGATGAAGTGCTGGTTGTGGGTGCGCGAGCTCTTGCCACTGGCAGGGCTGCGATGCCGGCGGATGAGATGCTCCGTTCAAAGCGCGGTGTCGCAGTCCGGGTGCGTAAGATTAAGCGATTGTAAAGAAAATTTATAATCCAGTATTCGTGAATAGTCAGGAATCTTTAAATTATTTTCAGGAGTGACAGGGTTGTATTCCATAAAAAACGCAGGGCAGCTTGCCGATAAAGTTTTCCAGATGTGGGTTAAGGCACCGCATGTAGCCCACCATGCACAGGCCGGACAGTTTGTAATTTTCCGGATCGATGAGAAAGGCGAGCGCATTCCTCTTACCATCTCCGCAGTGAATGGGGATTTCATCCGGGTTATTTTTATGACCATTGGAAAGACAACAACCCATCTCGCTGCCCTACGGGATGGCGATCATATTTTAGATGTGGCAGGTCCGCTCGGTAAACCCAGTGAAATCCACAAATTTGGCACCTGTGTGCTGGTTGGCGGTGGCGTTGGAACCGCAAGTCTTCCTATCATCGCCCGAGCGTTAAAAACCTCAGGTAACCGTGTGATCGGGATTGTCGGTGCACGCAACGCAGGCCTGCTTATTCTAGAAGACGAGATGAGCAAAGCCTGTGATGAACTCCTGATATCAACCGATGACGGGACAAAAGGCTTTCACGGGTTTGCCGCAGACCTGCTCAAGCAGGTGATGGCACGAGAAAAAGTTGATGCTGTCTGGATCATCGGGCCCGCAATGATGATGAAAGTCACCTGTGAAGTCACCCGTCCGGCCGGAATAAAAACATTTGTCAGTCTCAATCCGGTGATGGTGGATGGCACGGGGATGTGTGGTTCGTGCCGGGTGATTGTTAATGGCGAGACAAAATTTGCCTGCGTGGACGGCCCGGAGTTCGATGCCCATAAAGTGGATTTCAATCTGTT
>JAURZP010000303.1 GCA_030653335.1 Methanoregula sp.
GGGTCAGATGAATATGCCTGCCCATTGTAGTATACTTTGACATTTCCAGCTGTAGGAGGCCAGACCCGTGTGTCGCCCTTATTGTATACGTTTAAAAAGACGAACAGGAATTTATAACCGGATTTCGCCTTCTCAACATAATATTTGTTGTCCAGATCATTGTGCCATTGATAGGAGTCATTCATCCAGACACGATATACATTGGCCTCGCTTGCAATATTTCCCGAACCAAATGGGAATCCATCCTTCAATTCGAGGGCATTAGGAAATGGATCCGGTGTCGGTGTTGGTGCTGCTGTAATTACGGCAGTGACGGGAGTGGTTGCTGTCACAACAGAAGTTATGGGAGTTGTAACCGTAGCACCAATCCCTCCAAGAGGAGTTGAAGGTGTGAAACCGCCGGACATTTTAGGCAAAACAAAAATATAGGCAGCCACAGCCAGAACAACTAAAACGATCACAATTCCCGCAATGATTTTTACAGGTGAATTTCCCTTCGGCACAGTTCCCGGCGCGGGCGCTGCCATAAATGGGGCTGGCGGTACCGGAGAGGGGTTGTATGCCGGAGGACTTTGTTCAACTGCTGCACCACAGTTCTCGCAAAATTTTACACCTTTGGGAAGAACAGCCCCGCAGATAGTACAGAATTTTTGTACCATACAAATTACTCACCGTAGAAACTAATAAAAAAAGCGGAATGATGTCCCAGTGGAAATGGGATCGTACTCGTGAGGGTACTGCACGATCAAAAAATTATCCGAGTTTCCAGATCGCTTCATTAATTCCAGGACTCACGATTCTGACATAGGCTTTTTCGGGAGTCAGTTCTTCTGGCACTTCGTAGATGATGTACCCGTCAACAGCATTACTCTCACCGGGATTAACATAACCAAGCTTAAGCCCATGAGAGTAGCCAAAATCTTCAACATACTCGCTGTTACCAAACTGTTTTTTTAAGAACTCAATCTCCGCCACACGAATCACTTTGGGGATAGAATCGGTATTTTTTCTAGGCAGATCATGCGAGGGATCCGAAGAGATCATTGCACTCTCGTACTCCACATAGATATTATTCTGAGAAGGGATGGGGGTGCGTTCAGTGCCCAGGTTCATTATCGTGACAAAGATGAACAGGTATTTTTTACCGGGCGGTGCCACGCGGGTTTCGTAGGCATTCTCCGCTGGGTTAAACCAACGGTAGGTATTGTTGATCCAGATCCGGTACACGGTCACTTCGGACTTCCTGTTCGTATCGGAAGCGAACGGAAACATGGTTTTGAGTGCGAGTGCTTCGGGATATTGACTGAGGGCCGTGGTAGCCTGCGGTGTCACGGAGTTCGTTGTGATTTCGGGAGTGGGAACGGGAGTTGGAGGGGGAAGAGAGGTTGGTGGCATGGGTGTTGCAATTTTTGCCGGTGCAGTTCCGGAACAACCCGCAACAGAAACCAGCAGAATAATACAGCCGATGATAAGAAGGCGAGGATATTTCATAGTTCATACTTACCCTTTTGGTAAAAAAATATGATGGTAACGGATTGTGTCGACCCGTAAACGGGTTCGGAACGAGAAGGGTATCCCGACACAATTAAAAAAATTACACTTTCACCGGAATCTTTAAAGGAACCCATTGACTGATGGATTTTTTCGGTCGCATCTCATGGAACTGCTTGAGCGATACCGTGATGTCGCGGGTGAAGGCAAAGTACCCGATCTGGGTGGTGCGGCAGAGTTTCATGGCCATATCCATCAGTCCCCGGGGATCGGGGCGCGCCTCTCCTAACCAGATATGGAAGATGTTGCCACCATCTACGATCGGGAAGAAGACATGCTCGATCTCCATGCGTTTGGGCAGAGGGACATCTGCACCCGGTGCTACGTGAGTACCGTTCGTGTAGTAGATCGGGAGATCGCGGGATTTGCCCAGTTGTTCGAGTCCCAGTTCAACATCGCCTTTGATCACTTTTACTGCAAAGTCGTGATACCTGCGGTCAAGAAGGTCAGCAACAGCAAACCGCTGACCGGTCGTCTCTGCCGGCGTGCGGGCGAGCGCGATTGTCATGTTGTTCTTTTTGCTGAGCTCGCGCCCGTAGAGTTCCAGTTCGGTCATTGCACGGATGGCGAGCTTGAAGGCGGCCTTGGATTCGTGCAGTTGCGAACCGATATGGTGCTGTACCATCTCATTCACCCCGACAACCCCAATCGTGTATACGAGTCCCTCGAGATCAACGGCTACTGCTCCGCGCTCTCCGGTGTTGGGATCCTTGGGGCGCTGCATGGCAAAGGGCATCCGACCGTTTCCGCGGATGTTGTCCATCCAGCGGCGCTTGATCTTGAAGATCTCAACTGCCACGTCCATGAGTTTCTTGAGCTCGGCAAAGAGGCGGGCATCGTCCCCCTCCGCATTATACGCAGCCCGAGGGCAGTTGACCGAGACCACCTGCCATGATCCCATCGAGAAGTGCTTGCCTTCTTCAAAGATGAGTTTCTTATCAAAATCCGAATCATCCTCAGCAACTGCCGAGAACTGGTAAGCGCAGCACTGGTAACAGGAGATTCCCTTGCCCGCGCCCCGGTAGGCCGGAAGCTGGTTATCGTAGTAAGGCGTTCCGAACTTGGATGCCAGCTCGAAGGTAAGCAGGTACAGTTCCTGGTAGGTGGGAAGATCAGGATACTTTTTGTTGAACTCCTCGCGCTCCGTCATGAACTCCGGTTCGATGCTGATCTCGGGCTTGGGGAAGTTGAAGGGTTTGCCCCAGTAATCGCCTTCCAGCATCACTTCCATGGTTGCTTTGAAGAGCAGACGAACCTCACGCTCGAACTCGCCATAGTTACGTCTGGGCGCGGATTTCCCATCCCACACCTTGCCCTTATAAACGCAGGGCTTGTCCTGCCAGAGTAAGGGGACGCCGGGCGTGAGCTGGATGGAAGAGAAGACGAGCTGTCCGCCACGGGCAACCATCATCTGCGTCATCTCGTACACAAACATCTGCACCAGCTGTTTGATCTCTTCGTATGGCATGCCCTCCACAAAAGGTGAGAGGAATGTTAAGAAATTATAATATCCCTGCCCGCCAGCGAAATTTGTCTGGGCTGAACCCAGTGCCTTGACCGCGTGCAGGATGGCAACCTCCGCACGCTTTGCCGGGCCGGCAACAGAAGCTTTCGTACCGGTACCATCCGGCATAAGACCGTAATAGAAGAAATAGCGCAGGTCCCAGTCCTGGCAGAACGGGCGTGTTCCGAAATATTCGAGATCGTGGATGTGCATCTCACCGGACAAGTGATAATCAGCAAGGGCTGGCGGAAGCTGGAGCAGGTACTGTTCTTTGGAGATCTTATCTGCCTTTTTCTTGTGGCTGGTCTCGGCATTCTCCTGCAGGTTTGCATTATCGTGCGCTTCAAATCCCTTGCCCACATCGATCATATGGGCATCGTAGACAGGAGTACCAACCCGGGTTGAGACATTCCGGTACTGAATCATGCCCTTTTCAAGCAGGGTGATGTTCACAATCTCGCGGATGAGGGGGCCGGAAAGGGACTTGAGCCCCATGCTCTTTATCTTGTGTTCTACGTCCCGTGCGATCTCCTGAGCGGTGGCTTCATCGGCACCTTCGTAGCCATAAAAGGTCTCGACAAGTTTGGTCTCTTCTACAATCTGGCGGACGATCCGGTCACGGTTCCACTCGATGATATGCCCATCGCTCGTCCGCACCGGGGGAAGTGTGGGGGCATATGCGCCGAAGATGGTCTGCTGGCGGGTCTCTTTATGGGCCACCATCAGTCACCCGCAATCAGCGTTTTTATGTGGGCACCATCCAGTTTACCGGAGGGGAAGAGCACTTCAGAGGTGAAGAAGTCATCGTTCTTCTGCAGGACAGGAGCTTCATTTACAAAGACCCCGTTCATCCGAAGCTCGGTCAAGGATTCCGCAGTTGAAAGATCGCGTTCCAAAAAAGCATAACCGCCCGTTTTTAAAAATCCTTTCAGGATCTCGCAGTTCGGGCAATATTCAAGCGTGTATACAATCAATTGCGGAATTTCTGGCATAAAAAATACCCCTCAATATGTCAGATATCAATTATGTATTATATGAATAAAAATCATGGTTCGTTCACAATTGTTTTTCCCGCACTACAAAAGACAGAACAAAACAAGATCCTAAATAACGATCACCATTTGTAGAGGAATAGAATAATAGTACGTTGAAATGGTACGCGCATTTGTTGCACTGGAACTTTCATCTGATATTAAAGAGCAGCTACGTACAGTGCAGGATGTACTGCATCGAAGCAGGGCGCGCCTTACCTTTGTTGAACCTGCACTCATACACATCACCGCAAAATTTCTTGGTGAGGTATCTGATCAGAAGATCCCTTCTGTGATGGGTGCACTCAGCACGGTTAAGGTTACTCCGTTTTTAGCAACAGCCCACAAAATTACCGTAAATAACCCATCGCGCCCGCACACGGTCTGGTGCGCGATCGAGGATGCCGGGGGATCAGGACATGTTTTCAGGCTCATTGAAGATGCACTGTTCCCTTTGGGGTTTACCCGCGAGACGCGCAGGTTTACTCCCCATGCCACAGTGGCGCGAGTCAAATATCCCGATCCATCGCTCTTTGAGGCGATTGGCCAACTGAGTGACAGGAAATACGGAAGCTGCACGATCAGCGGATTGAAATTAAAGAAGAGCACCCTGACACCACAAGGACCGGTCTATGAGGATCTGCTGGAGGTAAAATGGTGAGAAGGTTACCAATCGAAGATGCGGTTCTTGCTACCCTCCGCCCGACACTTGCAGAGCGCGAGCATGTCTGCGGTATAGCAAAACGCCTGCTGGATGCAATAGCAAAGAGCGGGAAGGCAAAGGGAATGGTCGTGGGATCGATTGCCCGTAATACGTGGGTAAGAGGGGACCGGGATCTCGATGTGTTCATGCTCTTTGACGTCAGCCTCTCCCGCGAGCAGCTTGAAGAGGAGGGACTCTCCCTTGCCAGAACGATTGCATTGGAGTTCTCGAAATCGTTTCATGAAAAGTACGCCGAGCACCCGTATATCAATGCGGTCATCGATGACGTGGATGTGGATCTGGTGCCCTGCTATAATGTGGACAGCGCAGCAAAGATCCAGAGCGCAGTTGACCGCACACCGTTTCACACCCGTTACATCACAGATAAGATCAATGGCCTGATCGATGATGTGCTCCTCTTAAAGCAGTTCACAAAAGCCGGGGGCATCTATGGCTCCGACCAGATGACCGAGGGGTTCTCCGGGTATCTCTGCGAGCTGCTGGTGCTCTACTATGGCGGGTTTACCCCGCTCCTGAAAGCCACAGCAGACTGGCATCCGCATATGATCATTGATCCGGAACATCATGGGGCAAAAGAGTTTGATGAGCCGCTCATTGTGATCGACCCGGTTGATCCGCGACGCAATGTTGCCGCAGCAGTTTCGCTTGACCGGATGGTAGAGTTTGTGGAACTTGCCGGTGGATACCTCGAATCACCTTTAGAAAAATACTTTTTGTTACCCCCTGCGCACACGATAACTAAAGAAGAACTTGCTGAACTTCTGAAAAAACGGGGCACGAACCTCTATGCGATTACCTTTACCACGCCCCCTTATATTGAAGAAGTCATTGTCCCGCAGCTGAAGCGAAGCATGATTGCGATTGTTGAGCATCTTAACCGGAACGGGTTTGCCGTTCATCACGCCCACTATACCATGGAAGAGGAACGGTGCATGTTTATGATGGAAATGCTCATCACAGAACTCCCAAACGTCCGCATACACACAGGACCGCCGCTCTGGAACCGGACCAATGCGGAAAAGTTCCGGGAAAAGCATGTGGTCTCGCCTTTACCCGGGCCCTATATCAATGAAGGGAAGTATGAGATGGAAGTGCCCCGCGAATTTACCCGGGTTGAGGATTTGCTCAAATCCGACAGCCTGCTTCAGGTGAGGTTGGGAAAGCATGTCCGGCAGGTGCTTGCCGGTGGCTGGGAGCTACAGAAGGGTGCTGAATGCTGGCATGAGGAGTTTGCACCGGTCAT
>JAURZP010000315.1 GCA_030653335.1 Methanoregula sp.
GTAGAAGGATTCCAATAGAACAATGGGCAGTGAAACAGATTTTAATTTGGAATTTTTCCAATCAAAAAGATTTCTAATTTTTTTTTGCCATCGCAGGTTTTTAAAAATCCAAAAAAAGTTTTGGCGGCTCATTAAAAAAACCGTGAACATTTTTGGGACTGGCAAGAAAAATCCGTAGACTTTTTTCGCAAAATATTTTCACGCTCTCTTCCATAAAAAAATTATTCTCAGCTACCCATAACCGTAAAAAAACCCTCATAAAACCCCAAATTCTCCGACGTGATCGCGATAGAGGGGCACCACGGGCATTTGCAGGCAGTTTCTCTAAAAAACCATGCCACAATATGTGTCAAAAAAAGTGACCCTCAGAACGCCATTAAATTGCAGGATCAAATCGCGAGTAAAAGGGTTGTTTTAGAGAAATAACCCATTTAAACGGTTATTTTTTTAGCGAGGGACACCATTTTTTAAAAACCCTGAAACTGGATCAGAAAAATGTCAATCGGAGCCCGCATCGGGCTCAGAATAGTGTATCTTTTAGTGCAGGGAAACTACAAGGATCCTGGCGTTGTCTGACGTACTTATGACCCCCTGTTCATGCAAATAATCCAGGAGTTTTCGATCGAACAGGGGGTCATTTTCACATAAACGGAGCCCATATTGGAGAGATACAAAAATCAAAGCCCGCAAAACGCCCGGATTAGGGGTTTTTTCGATCGGAGTTAACTCCATTTTTTTGAGGGGAAATAACCTGGATCTCTAAGGGATATCTGACGTATTCTTTGGGTTTTTAAAAGGGGTTGTTGTAAGGATTATTTGGGGCGGGAGTCAGGCCTTCAAGTTGGCAAATCGCACTCAGGGTTACATTGCTATGTACAAAATCTGCCAAGTGTTCTGGCTAGCTCACGCTCTTGGGCGGAATAATTTTCTGTAAGATGCGGGAGCTGGGTTTTGCTGAGGGAAGATGCCAAAAAAAATTCAACTTAAAAATATTTTCAACAGGTTTAACGCCAATGAGAAAAAAAGATCACTACAGATGCCGGCCCCTGAACCGATCCTGTCTCTTATCGAACGCTTTTTTTATTTCATCGTCAGGCTTATGTTCTGGGAAACAAAAAATTGCAGGATGCGAGGCTCGAAAATGAGAGGACGATGCTGTCCCGGCAGATTGAGGCGACGGATGGGGCGGTCGATAAACTGGTGTACGAGTTGTACGGGCTGACGGAGAAGGAGATTCGCGATTGTGGAGGCAAGTGTGAAATGAAAATCTACATGGACGTCTGTTGTTTGTGCAGGCCGTTTGACGATCTCCAGAACCGGAAAATTCAGCTGGAGGCCGAGGCGATCCTCACGATCCTTGACCGGTGCAGCAGGGACTGGGAGCTGATTGGCAGCGTTGTCATAGATGATGAGATATCACGTATGACTGACGTTGAAAAACGGCTGAAAGTCGAG
>JAURZP010000226.1 GCA_030653335.1 Methanoregula sp.
GATTCAGTGCCCTTTGACATCGTGATAGTTAATCTCAAACCTTGACCTGATTAATTTTACTTCATCGCCCAATTAAAGGCACGGAAGATTGTAATGTTTGAAAATAGAGCAATTATAATAAGGGCGCAAGGGACATGACCGATAAAGAAAAAAATCTGATTAATCCTGCTTCTTCAGGATCATTAGGGGCATTTTTTGAAACACGGGTCCAGGCTGCATTTGTAGTCTTCATGCTAACGAGCAGGATTTCACCTTGTTTACCCCAATGGCCTATTCAAAAAATAAAACTGCAAGGACGTTATGCGGGGTTCAATATTGATGATTTCATTGTTTTTACAAAAGATGAATCTACGGGTCAAGAAGCAAAACTTTTAGCTCAAATTAAACGTTCAATAACAATAACGGAAGAAAATGATACTTTTAAAGAGGTAATTCAAGCAGCTTGGACGGATTTTAATAATCCTGATGTTTTTAATAAAGAAACGGACGTATTTGCCCTTATCACCGTTGTCTCAGATACAAACCTTAGAACAATTCTGGATTGGGCACGACATTCTGAAGATGAAAAAGAATTTCTCTATAAGATTAGCAAGGGAAAATTCAGCAGCGAAAGGAAACAAAATCTTCTCAAAGCATTCAGGACACAATTACAAAATGCAAATGGGGGACTTGCCCTTTCGGATCATCAACTTTGGGATTTTTTAAGACACTTCTATCAATTGGGATATGATCTGGATTCGGATTCCAGTAGCATTCTCCAGTTAGTACTATCACTGATTTCCAAAAGTTCCAATAATGACCCGTCGTCAATTTGGGAAAAGATCCTCGGAGAAGTACAATCATTCAATCCAGATGCGGGGACACTTTCGCTACTTACAATTTCGAAAGAAATACGTGATTCTCTCGATACGAAGAAAAATCCACACTTCGCTCATGACCTCAAAAAATTGAATGAAAGAGGTAAATACATCATTGATGGGATAAGGTCAGAAATTGGCGGATTTCATGTCAAGCGTCCGGAACTACTTGCCCAGCTTATTGAAAACAGTGCAGAAAATAAATTTGTCATCCTTTTAGGGGAGAGGGGTTGTGGAAAGTCCAGCCTCGTTCGAGAATTTACTGGCGACTTAATTGGAAAAGAACCTGTATTTTGCCTTCGAACAGAGGATCTTGACAAACCCCATCTGGATAACGTTTTTTCAGCAATAGGTCTGACAAGTTCTCTCGGAGATCTTGAAGAAGGTCTCGCCTTAATGCCGAAAAAATACCTTCTCATAGAGTCTTTGGAAAAATTACTCGAACTTCAGAACAAAACCGCATTTAACGATCTGATTCAATTTATTCAACGACATCCCGAATGGACAGTAATCGCAAGTTGTCGAGAATATGCTTTTCAACCAATATCTTTCACGTTTCTTCAACCCTCCGGTGTTGATTATGTAACTATACCGATCAGTGGATTCAATGAAGACGATATCACACAATTATGCGAGAAATTTAAAATTCTAAAACCTTTTGCAGAAAATCTGCTTCTCAAACCTTTGCTGAAAAACCCGTTCTTAGCGGACCTGGCTTACCGGGTTATCTATAATGGCAAGACGTTTTCAAACAGCGAGGGCGAACGGGAATTTCGGGAAGCCGTCTGGAGTGATATAATCTCAAAAGAATCTGAGAGAACAGACGGCATGCCAATAAAGCGACGGCGAGCGTTTATCGCTGTCGCAGTAAAACGGGCAAAACAAATGGTTTACGAAGTCACTAGTACTGAATTCGATGCCAATGCATTATTTAAACTTGAAGCCGATAATTTGATTCATCGGAATCCATCAAATTCCCGCGTCCGGCCAGATCATGATGTTTTTGAAGATTGGGCAATTGTTGAATATATTGAAGAGAAATTTCAGTCATCTACTGGGGAAACCAAAGAATTCTTAGACTCAATAGGTCACGAACCGGCAATGAATCGTGCTTTTCGTTTGTGGCTTAATCAAAAATTAAAAGATGGGGCGGATATCAAGCCCTTGATTCTGTCAATATTAAACGACGAGAAGATTGAAAAAATCTGGCAAGATGAAACAATAACTGGTGTACTCCAGGGCCAAAACTCACTTGGGTTTCTCTGCGAATTAAAAGATCAATTATTTGCGAAAGATTGCGAACTTCTCAAACGATTCTGTTTTATTCTACAAACTGCATGCAAAATTCCCAATCAGGAGTTATTGAGTCAGCTGGCAAATAAAAAAGAAATGACAGGATATCTGTCCCATACTATTTTCCTAAAACCATATGGCCCGGGCTGGGATGCTGTAATTCATTTCTTGTTTATTGAAAAACAAAATATTTCAAAAAGTCTTTTACCTCATGTTTCTTCGGTTCTCGAAGAATGGTCCTCGCAAATTCACATAGACAACGATCTGCCCCCTAATTCTCGCGAAGTTGGCCTTCTCGCGCTGCATTTGCTAAATGATATCAAGGACTCGTATAGAGAGGAGGATGAAATAAAAAAATTACTAAATGTCATTGTCCGTATTGTTCCGGCGATTCAGAACGAATTCCATAAACTTCTGGATACCGACTTGTTTCAAGAAGATAGTAAAAAGCGTCGACCGCGTTATATCGACGATCTTGTCGCCATCGCTCTGCGGAAGCAAGAAACTAAGTTCTTGTGCAAATACGTTCCAGACACAGTCATCAATATTGCGTGGCACGAATGGATCAAAGTACCATCAGACGATGATGATAACAGAGGGTGCGGATATAGAGATGCAGAAGAGTGTTTTGGATTAGATAAATACAAGACAGATATGAAATTTTTTCCGCCGAGTGGAGAAAAAGGGCCATTTTCTTCCCTACTTCGATCTACATCAGCAAACGGATTGGATTTCATCTTAGGATTCCTTAACACAACTGCCGATAGTTACGCCCATTCAGAATTCGATGATCCTGATAAATTCCCGAATTTGCCAGACGATATGAAGTCAACGGGGGTTCAGGAAGTTGAAATTATCCTGAATGACGGATCGAGAATTAAACAATATTGTTCGAAACGTCTGTGGGTCGGATATCGGGGTCATGAAGTAATTCCGTATATTTTGCAATGTGCTCTGATGGCACTAGAGAACTGGATGATCGATCTTGTGACGATTTTTGATCGTCCTGAAATTTTTGAAGCTCTTTTCAGTAAAGTTTTACGGCGGAGCAACTCGGTCATGCCGACCGCTATCCTGGCGTCGATTGCTACCGGTTTTCCGGAGAAACTAGGACAAGCAGTTCTCCCAATTCTAAGAACACCCGAGTTTTACGGTTTAGATTTGAACAGGATGGTTCACGAACGTGGAGGGAGCGAAACAAATTTGTTTGTACCGAAAATCGATCCTTTGGCCGATCTCTATATAGAAGAAAGACGCAAAGCCGCATTACGGCCCTGGCGAAAAAAAGATATTGAATGGTTGATTGGATATCTCCAATTCACAAGTCAAAGAGGAGAGATCTTAAAAATCCTCGACGATCTGCGGTCCAAGACCGGAAATGATGAGAACTGGAGATTCCGGTTCCATAGAATTGATAGCCGTGACTGGAAGCCAGAAGTTGATAAAGAGAACAGCAAGATCATATTCGCTCCACAAAATATGGAGCCCGATTTAATTGAAATCCAAAAGAAAACTGAATCTGAGCAGACATTGAATAATCGATTTTATTCACTGTGTCTGTGGTCGGACAAACTTCTGAAAAATGAGAAATTGGATCGAGAATATTATGCTACATGGCGTGATGCATATGAAGAAATTGAAAGTTTATTGACGATTATCCAAAGCAATACAAAGGGTGATGCTTCAGACATAGTATCATCGGGATTATTTTTATTCTCCGGAGGTCTCATAAAAGGAGCAGCAGTGTTGTTACGAGACCACCACGATGAAATTACAAATGAGAATTTTTCTTCAGGTTTCGATTTAATCCTCAATGCAATCATTGTTGGTGCGAATTCAGGAAATCCTGCCGCAATTATGGATGAAACAGATTCAAGCGGTGCTGCTGCAGCCTCTTCCGTTCTCCCAATTTTTCTGGATTTTGCATCAAATGACGAAGAGAAGATTATTGTCAAGACGATCATAGCCATCGCACTAACGCACGTAAATAAAAATGTTCGAATCAAAGCGGCTAACGGTGTGAGAAGCTATCTCTGGCAGCGAGATACTATTTTTGCTCATAAATGTATTCTTGGAATTATAGAGTACTCCCGATTAGAGGAATTGGAACAAAGAAATTTCAAGAAAATAGATGAGTCGAATGAGTGGCTTTTTGATTTTCGTGAAAAAATCGCATGTGGGGAAATTATATCGGACATAACGAACATTACATTCGATTCCCATAGCCCAGAGCACTTGTTGATCTCTTGTTCAATGATTCCCAACGGTTCAACTGATCCAGAGCATATCTTCCTTATCTCACGAATGTTGGAACTCTTCGGAAAGGTGGAGCAAGATGAAGAGTCTCCTGACAACCATGTTAGAAAGAGGAATAGAGAAAGAATGGATTACAAACTTCCTACAGAATTTGGAAAATTATTGTCTGACCATTTATTCAACATTTCAGAAGTTGAAATCAAACAAAAATATGAAGAACAATTACAGTTACTCTGCGACACAGCTCCAGATCTAGTAAAATGGGTTTTAATGTGGACTTTCGTATCGGCAGACAAGACAAAGAAACGAGATCGCTATTGGGAATTATGGAGTAAGTTATCAGTACCTATGCAAAAAATCGCGATAAAAAATGCTGAAAATCAATCTCGATCGAATAGATATGAAGATGACCTGGTAAAAAACCAGCACAAATTAATTCGTGATATGTTATTTTCGGATTTGCAACCGAACCAAGTCGAATATGAGCGTGATAATCTCATTCAAGGAAAAGATCTAATAATCAATTTTATTGACGCTGCCGGTGTAAACTCGGTAGTTTTTGAGTCCGCGAGCAAGTTGATGTTTCAATATCCAGATGTTTTTTTTGATTCAGGAATAAAAATACTTGCAAAACATCAGAAGGCCATTGGTGGAACCCAGTTATTTTCTCGAAATTCAACGTTTTTTCTCGAAATGTGTATTAATCGTTTTTTAACTGAAAATAGTAAATCGATGTCGAAGATACTATATCAATCGTGTCAGATTTTATTAGACGCTCTCGTAGATACAGGATCCTCTGGGGCATATTATCTCAGGGAACAAATGGTCCGTTCAAGAAAGATCGCTAATTAGGACACCAACCCTTTTTTTTGACAAATATCTAAAATCCCTACAAAACAGTTCCGGGCAGGGAATTTCTCCCCGCCCGTCTACCCCTGTTATCCCCAAAGGGACACTACAATATCGATGTCCCGACCCAAACCAGTTTCGTTTTCCGGGTGAAACACCGGAATCTCAAGGCACTCCTGATGAGATGATCCCGACAATCTGCTGAGCTGTAGCAGGGTCCAGGACCCGGGCCAGCACCCGCCCCGCCATCGCAACGAACAGTGCCCAGAAGACACTCTTCACCTGCTCGTTTTTCCTGAACGCATCGATCACCGGATCCGTATCCGCCTTCATCCCGCGCTGGATCAGCTTTGGCAGGAAGACAAAGAGCGGCAGGAACAGAAATCCTGCCGGCCCGGCTGGACCCCGAGAGGATCCCCAAATACACTGGCCATCATCGCCGCCAACCCGAACTCGCCGAATCGCTCACTTTCTCAGTGCCCCCGGTTCTAGAGAAGCACGACGGGTCCATCCAATCCGGTTCCGGGTCCGTCAATCAAAAGAGAGCCCGGTCCCGCCCCCCCCATGCGCCGATACGAGAGCGAGCAAGCCAGCCCCGACAAAACCCGGCCGGACCGGTCCGGCGCATTCATTCCTGCGATCAGAAAATTTCCCGGGCCCCAAACGGGAATCGCACCGTGATTCTTTTAGGCCGGATCGTGTGCGGGCAAAAAAAATATTTTCCTTATTGATCCGGCCCGGGATCCCAAGGTTGCCTCCGTCGGAGACCTCCCTCCCGGGAGACCTGGAGGTCCCTGAGAGAATTCTGGTACAACGAAGCCCGCAACGGTGCCGGTTGTACCTCTTTTCCCAAAAT
>JAURZP010000227.1 GCA_030653335.1 Methanoregula sp.
CCTTTCCATTTCACACCGCATCAATCCTCCATTTTAACGACGGTGGCCGACGAGAGATATTTCAATCTGACCCCCAAAAAGGCCTTTCTTTCACTTTCAACCTACTTTAGCCCATCCGGCAAGCGATCGTCAATTTAAAAGGGTTCTATTAGGGATCATTTTGGCCCAGTTTAAGGGCGTATTTTGCCTCAAATCGCTCAAAAATCGCGTATTTCCAAAAACCCGTGTTTCAAATCCTGTTTTTTGAGAATATATTCAATCTTTAGAGAAACACCAAAAAATAAAATAAACACATTTCAGGCGTATTTTGGCAAAAGGAGGCCATTTTAAAAAATGGGTAGTCTCATGTCTTATACTGAAGCGAGGAAGAGTAATGGTAGACAACGTCCCCTGGCATTGAAGTAATCCCTCCCATGCCAAGACCAGGGATGACAGATCCCGTCAGGAGTACGAGATGCAGATCCGGCGAACTCGCTAATGTACAGGGCATGGCCGAGCCATCGCTCCGGATATCCGTGACCGCATCTGCCGTGATCCGGAAGAATTGCCACGTTCCATGAGGTGCGATTACCCAGTGTCCATGTGCTGATACTGAACTATCCGGCATCGTGCGGATATCGCGGATATCTGAATTACACATCTGCTGGATATCGTGAAGTTCACTCAGGTTCGAACGGGTACACCGGACTTTGATAAACTAGGTGCAGAACCCGGTGAAGATAACAAAGTCAAATGGCAGCCTGGCATTCTCCGGCACTTCCCACACGCCGCCCCATATCTTTGCCATCCCGATCGCTTCCTTCACAGTTTTTACCGGTGGCCGCCCACGGGTCATAATGCCTCACCAGCCCGCTGGCTTAAAATTTCTGAAAAGTTTTTGGATCATTGTGCTATTGTAAGGAGGAGCAACCGGCAATTTAAGGAAACATTTCACCGCTTTTTATACAAATTATTTTAGCAAGAAAACCGCCCATAAAATCATTTTTTTGGGAATGAGGTTATGATCGCGGCTGAACATTTTTGAGAATTTGCGTGCGCTGATGTATCTTGTGGTTGGGGTGGTTAATGGTGTGGGGGTGCGGCAGTGGATGCGGGATTTTTTATTGGATCGCTTTTCTGAAATTGAAGTTCATGAAGGGAATTTTTAAAAAGGCAATTTCATTCTTGAAGAACAGGAATTATATGACAGATTAAAATGCGGATGGAGTTGGGTGTAACAGAAATTCCGGATGAACTCATCCAGAAGGCAGAGATCATCGTGCATCAAGTGAGTGCGGGGTTCAGGAACAAGGGGTAAGAATTTGGGACCTTCAAGAATAACAAGTCCACTAACATATGCTAATCATAAATACCATTGGTTTTTAAAACTGTAACCTAACTTTAAAAAAGCAAACAGGCACCGGTACACTTATGTTTCCCCAGAGACGGATGAGAAGAACACGAATACGGCATATCCAGCCGCTCCTTCGCGAGATTCATTTGACAAAAAACGATCTCGTCGCCCCCCTTTTTGTGGACGAGACGATCAGTGCCCCCAGACCAATCGACTCGATGCCCGGCCAGTTCCGTTACCCCATCAACGGGATTGCCTCAATTGCCGCCGACCTCTGGAAACGGGGTTTACACGCTGTGCTGCTCTTTGGCATCCCCAAAGAAAAAAATCCGGATGCCTGCTCTGCTTTCAATGCAGAAGGTGTAGTCCAACAGGCAGTCCGCAGGATAAAAGCTGAGGTTCCGGGCATGGTGGTGATAACCGATGTCTGCGCTTGTGAATATACTGATCACGGGCACTGCGGGATCATTGGGGAGAGCCGGAACGGACCTGACCTGTTAAACGATCCATCACTCGAGCTCATGAACAGGATTGCCATCAGCCACGCAGAGAGCGGGGCAGATATCGTTGCTCCGTCCTGCATGCTTGACGGAATGGTGGGATCGTTGCGTGCAGCACTCGACGATGAAGGATATGAAGAGGTACTGATCATGTCCTACTCTACCAAGTTTGCTTCTGCACTCTACGGCCCGTTCCGTGAAGCGGCAGACTCCGGGTTCTCGTTTGGAGACCGCACTACCTACCAGATCCATTGCGGCAACAGCCGGCAGGCCCTCCTCGAATCCCAGATGGATGCAGATGAAGGTGCAGACATCCTCATGGTAAAACCTGCCGGATTCTATCTCGACATCCTTGCCGCTGTATCAGAACTCGGCCTGCCGGTTGCCGCGTACCAGGTCAGCGGTGAATACTCGATGATCAAATGCGCAGCCGAACGCGGATGGTTAAAGGAAAAAGAGACAGTTCTTGAAAGCCTGACCTGCATCAAACGTGCGGGAGCAGACCTCATCATTACCTATTTTGCAGCAGATGTTGCCGGGTGGCTCAATGAAAAACAGTAGCAGTGAATTATTCGAACGTGCAAAGACCCTGATGCCCGGCGGCGTCAGCAGCCCGGTACGGGCGATCAAACCCTACCCGTTTTATACCGCCCATGCGAGCGGTTCTTACCTGACAACTGTCGACGGCGATACCCTGCTCGACTGCTGCATGGCGTACGGTCCGCTCATTCTCGGACATGCGGCCCCACAGGTGCGTCAGGCAGTGGAAGCACAACTGGATGATGGATGGCTGTATGGTACACCCTCCCCACTCGAACCGGAGTTTGCAAAAATAATCACAGGGGATCATCCGGGCATGGACATGGTACGGTTTGTGTCAAGCGGTTCAGAAGCAACTATGGCGGCTATCCGGCTCGCACGCGGATTCACAGGTAAACAGGATATTGTAAAAATTGAAGGCGGGTTCCATGGCGCCCATGATGCCGTGCTTATCAAGGCCGGGTCTGGTGCAACCACCATGGGAGTTCCGGATTCTGCCGGTGTTCTCTCCGATCTCGTGAAGCACACCCGGCAAGTTGCCTATAATGATCCAGAAGCATTAGAAACCCTTCTCACTGCGCATACCGATATCGCAGCACTCATCATCGAGCCGGTACTTGGCAACATCGGGCCGATCCTGCCTGAAAAAAATTATCTTCGGGATATCAGAGAGATTACAAAGGCGCACGATGTGCTCCTTATTTTCGATGAAGTTATCACCGGCTACAGGCTTGGCATTGGTGGAGCTCAGGTGATGTATGGCATCAGGCCGGATCTCACAACGCTTGGAAAAATTATCGGAGGCGGTCTTCCCATTGGTGCGTTTGGCGGACCAAAAGAGATCATGGCGCTTATTGCTCCGCAAGGCCCGGTCTACCAGGCAGGAACATTTTCAGGAAATCCGCTCTCGCTCTCTGCCGGTATCGCAACCATAAGGTACCTTCACGACAATCACATGTTTTATCATGAAATGGATGCAAATACGCGTGCTCTCGAAGAGTCACTGATTCCACAGGCAAACGGTTCGTTTGTCCGGCTCGGCTCGATGTTCAAATATTTCTTCCGAAGCAAACCCCCGAAAAATTACCGGGAAGTCAAGGAATGTGATACTATTGCATTTGGCAGGTTCTGGAAACGCATGCTCGATTACGGCATCTTCCTCCCACCCTCCCAATTTGAGACCAACTTTATCTCATCAGCGCACAGCGATCAGGATCTTTTTACTCTTTCACAGGCGTACAAAAAATGTCGATAAAGATTGGAACACGGGGCAGCAAACTTGCGCTTGCACAGACAGAGACCGTCATAAAAAAATTATCCTCGCTTGGCATCCAGTGCCAGAAGACCATTATCAGCACGCAGGGGGATATCACACAGAGCGTGCCACTCCATGCAATTGGCGGTCAGGGTGTATTTGTCCGGGCACTGGATGACGCGATCCTTGCTGGTGAGATTGATTGCGCTGTGCACAGCATGAAAGATATTCCCGCGTACCGTCCCCACGGGCTTTTTACTGCAGCGGTACTCAAACGCGATTCACCGGCAGATTATATAGTTTATTTTAGTTCGCTTGACAAGGTTAAGTGCATCGGCACTTCAAGTACAAGGAGACGTGCCCAGTTGCTTCGCCATGACCCGGATATCCTGATTAAGGATCTACGGGGCAATGTCGATACTCGCATAAGGAAGTTAAATGATGGGGAATACGATGCGATCATCCTTGCAGAGGCCGGGCTCACACGACTGGATATACGGATTTCCGGTGAGCGGTTCCCTCCGGAAAAATTTGTCCCGTCACCAAACCAGGGAACTGTTGCTGTAGTGAGCCGGGCAGATCCATCATTGATGGAGGTATTATCAGCGCTCGATCACCCGCAGACCCGGACAGATGTTCTGATAGAGCGCGCAGTGATGGAACAATTAGGCGGGGGTTGCTATACTCCGCTTGGGATCTATTGCCGTGCCGGTCACCTGATCGCTGAAGTGCTGTCACTTGATGGCTGTCGGACTGAACGAATCGAGACGAACATAGAAACGATCGAACAGGCACGGGAACAGGGCCGGCTGCTCAAAGTGCAGGCACAGGATTTGATTCATGAAGCGTTTAAACAACTGGGGATCAGCAATGAAGGGTAAAGTGTATCTGGTGGGTTCAGGCCCCGGTAGTGAGGGACTGCTTACGCAGCGGGCCCGTGATGTGATCGATGCTGCGGATGTGGTGCTGTTTGACCAGCTCCCGGGTGAAGAGATTCTGGCATCCATGCCCGCCCGTGCCGAGAAGATCGATTGCGGAAAGTATGGTGGAAAGCACACGTTGGAACAAGATGAGATCGAAGCCCTTGTTGTTGACCGGGCAAAAAAGGGAAAAACAGTAGTCCGGTTAAAAGGCGGAGATCCCTTCCTGTTTGGCCGGGGCGGCGAAGAACTAGAAACTGTCCGAAATGCCGGTATTGATGTTGAGATGGTCCCGGGTATCTCCAGTGCACTTGCCGTTCCAGCATCTGTAGGAATTCCGTTAACCCACCGGAAGTACGCTTCGCAGGTCACAATCCTGACAGGCAACGAAGATCCCACTAAGCCCGAACCGGCCCTTGACTGGAAACTCCTTGCGCAGAGCCGGGGCACGATTGTCATCCTGATGGGGGTTGCAAATCTTGAACAGATTGCAAAAGTGCTCATAAAAAATGGAAAGTCTGAAAAAACCCCTGTTGCGATCATTGAACGCGGCCTGCGAAAAGACCGACGCGTAACCACCGGATCACTTACAACCATTGCCGGTGCAGCCAGAAAAGCGGGTGTGAAACCTCCAGCTGTAATCGTGATTGGTGATGTAGTGAAACTATATAATCCGGAGAACCCCGATCTAATACCAGTGGAATAGTGGTCATCAATGATAGAAATTATCAATAAAATCGAAAAACTGATCTATGCGGTGCTCATGATCATGCTGATTGTGGTGCTATTAACATCTCTTGGTTTTCTTGTCTTTGCCATGTATGATGCCCTTTGGCTCAACACCCGCTATATTCTTGATACCGATGAAATGATCAGAGTGCTGGGCGCTTTTTTGCTGGTGCTGATTGGTGTTGAACTGTTAGATACCATCAAGGCATACTTTGTAGAAAACACCATCCACGTAGAGATCGTTGTTCTGCTTGCCATTATCGCTGTGGCAAGGAAAGTGATTCTGTTAGAACCCCCAAAAGTGATTACTTTTGAGTATGGTTTTGAACTGATGGGAATCGGTGTTATCGTCATTGGTCTGGCTGCGAGTTATTATCTTATCAAGAAAGCCGGTCTTACCATTGGGCCGGGCGTAAAGAAGCCGGAATAATAGTGGCCTCTTTTTTCCATTTTGAAAGGTACGAGAAAAGACAAATTTATCTCACATGCAGCCACCTGAACCGCCTTTTACTGGCGCGTAAAAAACATGGCAAAGCGCCGACCCCCATCAGGTTTACATTCCGGTCCCTGTCCATTGTCAAAATCAATGACGCTGTCTGAAGTGAGATTTCCAGGATTAGAACACCAAAACAAGCCTTCTTTTCACTTTTTACCTCCATCAGCCCATATGGTGAGCGATCGTCAATCCGATTGAGCTCAATTAAGCTCTTTTTAGAGCCAGATTTATGCCAAACCCAGCCAATCGGAGCGCAGTTTGCAGTTTTCAAGAAACATATAGCTCCATTTTTCGCAAATTAGGTAATTTTTTATGAACCCCGCCGGCCATAAAAAAGGGGACCTACGACGGAAATATTGGTTTTTTTAGATAGGAATTATTCACCTTGAGGCAGACCCTTCTCTTCAACCTTATTTCGGATCCCTTCTGCTGCAAGGTACCCGGTTGAGAACGCGGCCTGTAAATTATATCCTCCGGTATCGCCATCGATATCCAGCACCTCTCCGGCAAAATACAGATTGGGAATAATTTTTGATT
>JAURZP010000003.1 GCA_030653335.1 Methanoregula sp.
ATTTTTTTTTAAACCCATACGCACAAAAAAATATCCGGAAAAATTCCTACAGGATAGTAAAACCATTCTTCATCTGCCATCCCACCCCACCCCCAGACTCTTTTCCATGGATATCCCGGCAACCCCCGACTAATCATCATTTATCTCAACGTATAGCGCCCTAATCGCCAAAATAGCCCTGAATTGAGGCGAATATAATGCGTTCTAAGGCCCATTATAGCGGTTTGGCGGCACTTTTTTTCCAGAGGGGCCATTTTTTTTTAGAGCGGCACCTGTGCTGGTGAATCTTGTGAAAATACTCCCGCTCTGTTTATGATACCACACTGCCAATATAACAGGAAATAGATCCATTCTACTACATCTTCGACCTTATCATCCACTTCGATAAATACCTCCCGGGCATCATCGACACTTACGGTCTGTGGACGTACCTGATCCTCTTTGGGATCATTTTCTGTGAGACCGGTCTTGTAGTAATACCCTACCTACCCGGCGACTCGCTCCTCTTTGTTGCCGGAGCAATGGCAGGAAGCGGATACCTCAACCTCGAGATCCTGCTCATCTCACTCTTTTTCGCTGCTGTGATCGGAGATACCGTCAACTACTGGATTGGAAATACCGCGGGCATGAAAGTGCTGGAGAAGAACTACTCTCTTGTCCGTCGCGATCATCTGGAAAAGACGCAGGAATATTTTACCCGCTACAGGGGCATTACGATTGTGATCGCCCGGTTCATCCCCTTCATACGCACCTTCGCCCCGTTCCTTGCCGGTGTGGGAAAGATGAACTACCGCTGGTTTCTCACCTACAATGTAATTGGCGCAGCTCTCTGGATTCTTGGCTTTACCCTTGCCGGGTATTTCTTCGGAGGCATCCCCATTGTCCAGGAGAACTTCAATTACATCATCTATGCGATCATCGCACTCTCGCTCTTTGCAGTTGTATCCATTGTTATCGGGGTCTTTAAGACAGTACGCGCCAGTTCAGTGGATAGCAAAAACGAAGAAAAGAAAGAATAACAGCGTTTGTGATGGAGATTTCTCTTTTTTGGAATAACCGGGAAAATGAACGTTTAAAAACCTTTTTTAATTGATGTCACATCACTTCTGGTATGGAACAGTCTGCCCGCTGTATCAGACACATGTGCTCAGATACCTTACTAAGAGAGGTCACCGGGCGCAAAGTCAATAATTACATACGAAAACACTGCAGCGAGTATTATCTTATGCCACCCGGTTTTGAATTCCGGGGAGTCACAATTCAGCTAAAATCCCCGATGCTTGTCGGGCTTATACCGGAATCCTTAACAATCCTGTTGCCAGTTACAAAACCCTGCTACGGGACAATGCTCTACGAAATAAAAGCAGAGGATGGAGATTTTTCATATATCCGTTCTGCACTGGGAGAAAAAATACGCAGGTTAGAGAAACGGGAAAGTTAAAGGAAACCGGGTACCCGACAGAGGTCTATGGCGATCATGCGGGAATCTGCTGCAGGAAAAGTGGCAGGCAATACAAAAAAGGTAAAACCGTATTGCCCGCACCGCAACGTCCATCATCCTTCAGGTATCATCCCAATGCATGGATGAAGGAACTGAACTGAAGAGAGCAACCTTTGCTGCCGGCTGCTTCTGGGGAATCGAAGCGGCCTTCCGGCAGAACAAGGGAGTTGTTGAAACAGTCGTTGGGTATACCGGGGGATCCGTTCCGGAACCTGACTACAAAAAAGTCTGCTCAGGCCGTACCGGTCATGCTGAAGCGGTGGGAATCATCTTTGATCCCGCAGTGGTGAACTATGAAAAACTGCTGGAGAACTTCTGGAGCATCCACGACCCTACACAGGTGAACCGGCAGGGGCCGGATATCGGCACCAGTTACCGGTCTGTAATTTTTTACCATTCACCGGATCAAAAAGAACAGGCAGAGGCATCAAAAACAAGGCTTGCAGGTTCCGAAAAATACCGGGGGAAAACAATCTTCACAGAGATTGTTCCGGCACCAGTGTTCTGGAAAGCAGAAGAGTATCACCAGCAATATTATGAGAAGTGCGGGCGTGGGTATTGCACCAGCAAAAAGTGCTGGGAATAATGTTTTTGGATCTTCTGGTGTAGGGATGCACTCCGCTCAATTTTCTTTTTTTACGACCTCCAATGTTTTTTTTTAAGAAGCTCTCCTCCATGAACCCAACCATACCGGTATAAAACCAAAAAAAGAAAAAATGATAGATCAGAACATCTTCTTCTTCCACATCAGGATGCCAAGACAGAGCGAGATCATAACAGAAATACCAAAGATCGTCTCAAAGGCTAATGGGGCTTGCGAGAGCGGGAGATCCACCACATTCATACCATAAAAACTGGCAATCATGGTCGGCACCGCAAGGATGATCGTCACCGATGCAAGGAATTTCATCACGATATTGAGGTTATTAGAAACGATAGTGGCAAAAGTCTCGGTCATGCTGTTTAAGATGTGCGAATAGATCTGGGACATCTCCATTGCCTGCTTGTTCTCAATGATGACGTCTTCTAATAGTTCAGCATCCTCTTCATACATCTTTAACGGTTTTGTACGGAGAATCCGTTCAAGAACTGCTTCGTTGCTCTTTAATGAAGTTGAGAAGTAGATCAGGCTCTTTTCGAGTTCCATCATCTGGAAAAGTTCCTCATTCTTCATGGAGCGATGGAGATCGACTTCGATACGTGATATCGATTTTTCGATCTGCCGGAGATGGTGGAGGTAATTGGACGCATTCCGGTAAAAGATCTGGAACAGGAAGCGGGTTTTTTTGATCGTGTTGAAATGACGCACTTTGCCGGCAATAAAGTCATCAAGGATCTGGGTCTGCCGGCTGCAGACCGTGATGATGTGATCATTGGTCATGATGACACCCAGCGGGTGGGTTGTCAGGTTATTGATCTCCGCGTTTGCATTGGTAACAGGGATATCCATAACAATAAGCGCAACACCTTCATCGTAGTCAATGCGGGGGCGTTCTTCATCATCGAGAGCTGCCTTTAAAAAATCCGGCGGGATGGTGCATTTCTGCGTAACTGCGAAAAGTTCCTCTTCTGTGGGGTTGAACAATTGTATCCAGCAGCCGGCCTCAATCACCTCCGTCTTTTCAGTGACAGCGGGTTCTGAGTCCTTCCGTGTCTTAAAAATCTGCATCATATTACTCGCCCACCTTAAATGTTTTATTTTTAACCGGTACTGTTTTTTTTTGATTGCGGTTTAGTAAGTACTGATGGTGTTTACCTTCTTACTATTTATAAAGAATTTTTTTCCCGTTTTCCACAATGTTTTTTTAATTACAGGCCATCGCATCCCGCTTATCACATGAAGTGTTAATGGCAGTCGATATCGTGTTGGTTTTGTTGTTTTTTGCCTTCTGAAGATTTTAAGAATTAAAAATCGGCATGAACGTTTTTTTTAAAGAAACTGAAGTATTTGCCATTGGTTGAGCGCATCAACATTACACCAGAGATCAAATGCCGTCAGATGAACCGGAATTGACAGTGCGCTGTTTTTCTGCGGTTATCTTTTTACTCCGCAGCAACCGGTGATATGCGACTGCAAACCTGTGCGCCTCATTACGGATCTCCTGCAGGTACCTGAGTGCCAATCCTTTTTTTTCGAGCTGACGTGGGAGCATCTCTCCGGGCAGGTACACTTCCTCCTCCCGCTTGGCAAGCGCAATCACCGAAATCTCCAGTTCAAGTGCAATGAGCACATCGAGGGCAGCGGAGAGTTGTCCTTTGCCACCATCAATCACGATGAGATCGGGCATCTCATTCTCTTCTTCAGAAAGCCGCTGGTAGCGCCGCTTCACAACTTCTGCTATAGAGGCAAAGTCATCGATCCCCTCCACGGTTCTGATCTTGAACCTGCGGTAATTTTTCTTGTCCGGAGTCCCGTTTCGGAACTGCACCATGGAACCGACCATGGAGGTGCCGGAGAGATGGGAGATATCGAAACATTCGATCACATGCGGTGTATCGGGCAGTTCAAGTGCGGTCTGGAGATCGCCAGTCTTCAACGCTCCACGCCGGAAACTGAGATCGATGTTGGTGTACACCAGATCAAGCAGTTTCTTCTTCTCTCCAATCTTTGGAACTGTAATCTGCACACCACGTCCCCTGCGTTCAGTTAGATAGTCGTTGAGTACCGCATCAACTTCATTTGAAAGGATAAGTTCGGCGGGAGGGGAGTGATCTGCATAATACTGGACAAGAAATTCTTCAAAGAAATCTTCCCCTGCTTCAAATGAGTATTCCTGTTTCTGTGCGAGTGAACCTTTCCTCACTGCAAAGACCATCAGGGATACTGTTCCATCAGCAACCGTGTACGCGATCACGTCCTGATCGCTCTCTTTTGGCCGCTCGACCGACTGCCGTTCCGACAGGCGCTCGATTGCACCGATCTGGTTTCGCAGCGAGAGCGCTTTTTCGTAATCCTGTGCAGCAGAGCAGACCTCCATCTCCCCACGAAGTTGTTTTATGAGTTCACTGCCCTTTCCTTTGAGCAGCACCACTGACCTTTCAACCTGTATGCGATAATCTTCCGGGCTGATTGCACCGATACATGGTGCACTGCACGACTGCATGTGATAGCGCAGGCATGCACGTTTCGGAAGTTTCCTGCACGAGCGGAGCGTGAATGTGCGTTTTATCACGCGGAGCACTGCATCGCGTTCAGCAGCTGAAACAAATGGCCCGTAATATGCTGCTCCCTTTGTCTTCTGCCGGGCAATCCCTATTCGTGGGAACTGATCGCTGCTGATCTCGATGTAGGCAAACCTCTTGGCATCCTTTAAATCGATGTTGTACTTCGGCTGGTGCTTTTTTATTAAGTTATTTTCCAAAAGAAGCGCTTCGGTCTCGGTTGTTGTCACCAGAAAATCGAGTGATGCTATCCGTTTAACCAGTTTCTGCGTCTTGGTATCGTGATCGGTCTTTTTAAAGTAACTCGTCACCCTTTTTTTGAGATCCTTTGCCTTGCCCACGTAGAGGATAGTGCCAGCTTCATCGGAGAAGAGATAGCAGCCGGGGGCATGGGGCAGAAGGAACAGATCGATCATACGGACAGGAACATTGGTTTCAAAAACTCCCCGGTGTAACTCCCCTTCACGTTTGCCACCTGCTCGGGGGTACCCGTTGCCACGATCTTCCCGCCGCCATCGCCACCTTCAGGCCCGATATCGATGACATGATCGGCAGACTTGATCACGTCAAGGTTGTGCTCGATCACAACGACCGTGTTGCCTTTTTCCACCAGATCGTCAAGCACCTTGATCAGTTTCTTTGTATCATCGAAGTGGAGCCCTGTGGTTGGTTCATCGAGCAGGTAGAGCGTCTTTCCGGTCGCCCTCTTCGCCAGTTCACGGGTGAGCTTGATCCGCTGGGCCTCGCCACCGGAGAGTGTGGTGGAACTCTGCCCGAGCTTGATGTAATCAAGTCCGACTCTGGAAAGCGTCTCTAACTTGGTCCTGATGGAGGGGATATTGGTAAACAGGGCGAGGGCTTCTTCCACGCTCATATCCAGCACGTCAGCGATCGATTTGCCCTTGTACTTTACTTCGAGCGTCTCTCTGTTGTACCGCTTGCCCTTGCACTCCTCGCATTCGATATAGACATCCGGCAGGAAGTTCATCTCGATCCGGATCAGCCCGTCACCCTCGCACGCCTCGCACCGCCCGCCCCGGATGTTGAACGAGAACCTGCCGGGTTTGTATCCACGCATCTTTGCTTCTTTGGTTTCGGCAAAGACGGTTCGGATCTCGTCAAAGACTTTTGTGTAGGTGGCCGGGTTGGACCGTGGGGTTTTTCCTATAGGGGACTGGTCGATCACAATCACCTTGTCGATCTCTGCATCAAACACGATCCTGTCGTGAAGGCCCGGCTGATCCCGTGACTGGTTGAGGATCTGCATCATGCCCTTGTAGAGTGTCTCGTATACGAGTGTGGACTTTCCGCTGCCCGAGACCCCGGTGATAACTGTGAGCAGACCAATCGGGAACTTTGCATCGATCTTCTTTAAATTGTTCTCACGGCAACCTTTGACGGTGATGAACTTTTCGGACTTTCGGCGCTTTGCCGGAATATCGATCTTTTTTGTGCCGGCAAGATACTGGCCGGTTAAGGATTTTTTGTTCTTCTCGATCTGTTGCGGCGTTCCTTCCGCAACAATTTCCCCGCCGTGGAGTCCTGCCCCCGGACCCATATCGATCAGGTGATCGGCAGAGCGGATCATATCCTCGTCATGCTCCACTACAATCAGGGTGTTGCCGAGATCGCGGAGAGTTCGCAACGTCTCGATCAGTTTCCGGTTGTCCCGCTGGTGCAGCCCTATGGATGGTTCATCAAGCACGTAGAGCACGCCCATCAGGTTCGAGCCGATCTGGGTGGCAAGCCGGATACGCTGGGCTTCCCCGCCGGACATCGTGCCGGCATTGCGGGAGAGGGTGAGATATCCCAGCCCGACCTTTTCCAGGAATTCAAGACGGGAACGGATCTCCTTGATGATCTGGCGGGCAATCTCTGTCTGTTTTTCAGTTAGTTTCAGCTCGTTGAAGAACGCGATGCTGCCATTGATGGAAAAATCTGTAACATCGATGATCGATCTTCCATTGATCCGGACCGCGAGCACCTTCTCCTTGAGCCGCTGTCCCTTGCAGGCAGGACAGTCAAAGACCCGCATGTAACCTTCCAGCTCGCGTTTCCGCCATTCGGACTGGGTCTGGGAGTAGAGCCGGGCGGTCTGGGGGAGGAGTCCTTCCCACTCCCCGTTATGGGACCACTGGGCATCCCCGTTCTTCATGCTCATGGAAAAATGCATCCGCTCCTGTGAGCCGAACATCAGGGCATTGTACTGTTTTTCGGAGAGATCCTTGATCGGGGTTAAGGCATCGAACCCGAAATGCTTTGCCACGGTGGCGAGGTACTGGCCGCGGAACCCGTCCATCGGGTTGCGGTACGGAGCAACGGCACCGTCAGCGATACAGCGGGTTTTGTCCGGTATGATGAGATCCGGGTCAAACTCCATCTTCACGCCAAGGCCATGACATTCCTCGCAGGCTCCAAACGGGCTGTTGAACGAGAACATGCGGGGCTGGAGTTCTTCAAAGGCAAGCCCGCAGACAGGGCATGCCATGAGTGAAGAGTAGGTGGACTCTTTTTCATCTTCTCCAGCGACCAGCACAAGTCCTTCGGATTTTTTGAGCGCATTCTCCACTGCTTCGGTAAGGCGGGAACGGTCGGTTGATGCGAGCCGGTCGATCACGATCTCGATATCCTGCTTCTTGTAACGGTCGAGGCTGATCTCTTCATCGGTGCGGATGATTGCGCCGTTAACTCTCACACGGGCATAGCCCTCCTTGTTGAGATCCTTCAAGAGCTGCTGGTACGTGCCCTTCTTCTGCCGGACTATGGGGGAGAGGATGGTGACCATGCCCGTGTTTTCTGCTGCGATCTGGTCAGCGATCCGGTCAGGTGTCTGGGAGGCGATCGGGATATTATGTTCGGGACAATAGGGGGTCCCGATACGGGCAAACAGGAGCCGGAGATAATCATAGATCTCGGTTGTTGTCCCGACAGTACTCCGTGGATTTTTGCTCGTGGTCTTCTGTTCGATCGAGATTGCGGGTGACAGACCTTCGATGCTGTCCACATCCGGTTTGTGCATCATGCCGAGAAACTGGCGGGCGTAAGTGGAGAGCGATTCGACATAGCGCCGTTGTCCCTCTGCATAGAGTGTATCGAATGCGAGCGTTGATTTTCCGGAACCGGAGACTCCCGTAATGACAACGAGCTTGTCGCGGGGGATCTCCACGCTGACATTTTTTAAATTGTGCTGGCGGGCACCTTTGATGATAATATTTTTCATTGGTATGCTTAACGAATCTGCTCAGGAGCTTATCAGGATGAGGGTTGGGGCATGAAAGTGTAACCGACGCAACAGAATACCTTAAAGGGTAGATCAGTCGTTACTGGCAGATTACGTTACGAACCGGTATTCACCTTTAGGTACGGAAATCTTAAACCGTGCTCCTTTGCCCGGTTCGCCGGTTTCTGTGATGACAAGTCCGGTGATCGAAAGGATCTCCTTTGCGAGGAATAAACCCAGACCGGTATTTTTCCCGTAACCCCGTTCAAAAATACGTTCTTTATCGTCAAAGCTGATGCCGACACCATTATCCTCATAGATCAGGAGTAAGACCTCATTGTCGGTGATGTGAGAGGAAAACCGGATTTCGGTGACCTGCATTCCATGTCGCAGGGAATTTTCCATCAGCGTGTAAAAAGTCTTTTCCAGAAGGGGATCTGCATAGAGCTCGAGATCGCCGAGGTTCAGGGTAAGAGAGAGGGATTCCGGCAGAAGACCCGTTTTAGCCTTTGTTATCAACCCCTGCACATTCTGCCATGTCGGTGCAAGCACACCGATATCCTGGTATATTTTTGTAAACCGGATCTGCTCCTCAATATTTTTGACAGATTGTTCAACCCGCGTGATGAATTCGTGGGTCTGGGGGTCATCTGCTGTTGCCCGTAGCTCAAGAAGTGCGAGGTACCCGTTGAGTATGGTGAGCTGGTTTAAGACATCGTGACGGGTAACCGTATTCATGAGATTGAGTTTGGTATTGGCCCTGCGATATGCCTCTTGTGCGATTTTGAGCTCTGACGTCCGATCCGAAACCCGCGTTTCCAGTTCAGAGTGTAATTTCCTGAGTTCCCCTTCACTCTCACCGATCTTATCGAGAGCTTGCTTAAGCGATGTTACCATCTGGTTTATACTCTGTTCGAGCACCTGGAACTCGGTTACAGCAGTAGAAGAAATCTTTCGATCCAGATCTCCTTTCGCTATTCTGTCCACATCAGTAACAATTCCCGCGATAGGTTGTGAAAGAGAGCGGGAGAGGAAAATTGCTGATCCACAGCCAACGATCAGTCCTAATAATGCGATTACGACGATCCGGGGAAACTGGCGGGAAAAAACCGTATCCATCAATGTATTGTTATAGGTAATTTCCACAATCCTGCTCAAATCAGACCCGTATTCCTTATTTTTCAAATCGATAAAGAGATAGTTCACCGTCTTCCCGGTTGCATATTGTTTACTGATCGTTCCTGAACGGCCGCTGATTACCGAAACAAGGATCGCTTTCGTACCATCATCCGGCACATATGAAGCATCATCAACGAGGTGCCCTGTTATATCGAAAATGCGGATCTGTTCAATAGCAGGGTTGTTTGCTGCAATAGTCCTGATAATTTTCTGGTAATCCAATGCGGCCCGTTCTTTCCCAAACGCACTCCCGCTCAATCCCAGTTCAAGGATATACCGGTGATCCGGAGTGGGCATATAGGCATATTTCCGGAGAGGACCGCTACCTCCTTTTTCCTTGACAATGCGGTCCGGGAAAAAACCCTCGGAATTCCGAATCCCGGTCAGGTACTCAAAAAAATACGGGACGTTTTTAAAGTCAACTCCTAGTTCCGGTTGATACGTGGTATACTCAATGACTCCTGATTCGTTGATGATGTAGATATCATACTGATCTCCCAGCTCGTTTCTGACTGCGGATAGATCCATCTTTGCAGGATCATTGCCGGCACGATGATATTCCTGCATAACACGGTCGAGTCCGAGATTCATCTCCTTGTTCAATGAGTTATCAAAAAGGGTAAAACTCGCATCTACGAGACGGATAGTTGCGATGATATTCTGCTCTGTCTGGTTCTGGGTGTTCGCATAATTCTCATCGATCAGATTCCGTGTGGTAAAAAAATTATTCAGGCTCATAAGCCCCACAACAATTACTGTAATCAGCACCATCGCTATAAGGAGAGAGAAGAAGAACGATCTGCTGCGTAAGCGTTGAGGGGTTGGAACAGACATATCAGGAATCCGGTAGAGGTTCTCTTCAGGTTATGATCCGAAAAAGTATAGATATCCAGTGAATTTTTTCATATTGGTTCCTTGCAAGATAATGTTATCGAAATAACACCGTAAGAAAATGCAGGAAATTTCAAAAACACATTTTTGTAATAACAAATTTTTTAAATATAATCATGCATGAACACAATTGAGCAATGAAAACAATTACCATTCGTGATGATACCTATCACTCCCTCCTTATACTCAAGGAAGGTGGAGACAGTTTCTCCGATGTCATCAACCGGCTGGTCAGCAAAAAGAACCGTGACATACGGGAATATGCCGGTGCCTTGTGGGACTCAAAAGTACTGGAACGCCTCCACACATCTACCAGAGAGATGCGTGATTCCGGAAGCACGAGACAGTGATCGTTCTCGAAACATCGTACCTGATTGACTTTTTTTTTTAAAAATCCAAAAAAAGTTTTGGCGGCTCGCAAAAAAATCCGGGAAAATTTTTCCGCCGGTAAGAAAAATCCGTAGACTTTTTTTCGAATTTATTTTCACGCTCTCCACCGCAAATAAAAAATTATTCCCCACTTCCTAAAAACCGTAAAAATCCTCAAAAAACACCGAATTCTCCGACGTGATC
>JAURZP010000340.1 GCA_030653335.1 Methanoregula sp.
GTGGAGACAATGGCTGCCTTAAAGAGAGTGGACTCCGGTGTCCGGGCTATTGTCTCAAGCGGCTACTCCGATGATCCCGTTATGGCCAATCCCCGGCGTTACGGTTTTACCGGGATCCTGCCAAAACCGTACCGGCTTACCGATCTTGACGCGACTATCAGAGAGATTACATCTGCAAAGCCTCCTGTTTAGCTCCGGCAGGAAACACAGGGAGGTTTTTAATAGTCCGATCTTTCCCGCAGGTTCTAAGGCATCGGGAATATTTAGAATTTAAGGTAATACCATGGAATCCACAATAAAGAGACACCTGTTGCAGGCGGCAGCAGTCGCCGGTACTACCGCAGCAATTGTGATTCTGTCCGCAATCAGCATGCTGCACGGGCAGCATGCCATCTTTCCTTACTTTCTGCTCATCCCTATCCTTTTTGTTGTCTGGTTCTGGCCAAAATACGGGGTCATCTATTCCGTTCTTCTCGGCTGGATATACATAACGATTGTGTACTTCTTTTTTTCCGGGAACCTCTCTGTTCTTGCTGGCAGCACGGCATGGTTTTTTATCCTCGTCTCTATCGGCATTGTTATGTCTTCTTTTTCTTTCGGTCAAAAAAGAGAAGAGCGTAAATATAAGGCAATATATGAAAGTTCCCAGGCCGGGCTTTTTACCTGCACTCCAGACTTAAAGCAGATCACCGGATCCAACCCGCAGTTAGGTATTTTACTTGGGTATGATACCGCAGAACTCATAGGGAAGGATTTTACGTTAATCCTTCCTGACGCTCCCTCCCGTGAATCGTTTTTTTCTGCGCTTAAAGATTCCGGCCATGTCAGGAATCGGGAAGTGCAACTTCTGACCCAAAAAAAGGGTCTCCTTTGGGTTCTCCTTTCCGCAGCCTTAGTTGACGAAACAACAGTTATCTGCTCGGTAATTGATCTGTCGGACCGGAAATTAGCCGAAGATACGCTTCGGCATTTTAATGAAACCCTGGAAAAAGGCATTAAGAAACGCACAACAGAACTCAATACTGCGCTACGCGAGGAAGTGACATTACTAAGAGAGATCCATCACCGGGTGAAAAATAATCTCCAGCTGATTGCAAGCCTGTTGAACCTTCAGGTGCGTCGCACTGATGATGAGAAAATTCGCCTGGCGTTAAAAGAAAGCCAGAACCGGGTGCGGGCGATGGCAATCGTCCACCAGAAACTCAATGAGTCTGAAGGTTTCACCCATGTCGACCTTCCGGAGTGTATCAGGTTCATGGTTCTTCAGATCTTCAGAACCTTTAACACTGATACGCAAAGGATCAACCTCGCGATCGATGCAAAAGATGTGATGATTGAGATTGATACTGCAATCAGTATCAATCTGATAATAAATGAACTGGTAACAAATTCTCTTAATTATGCATTTCCGGCAAACCAGGACGGAAAAATC
>JAURZP010000229.1 GCA_030653335.1 Methanoregula sp.
AGTCGAGTTCATCCACGGCGACGCTGCCGGCTACGTTGCCGATGAAAAGGTCAGTGTGGCAGCCTGTCTCGGTGCCACGTGGATCGGTGGGGGAGTTGCCGGCACCATCGGGCTTCTGGCAAAGAGTCTCCGCTCCGAAGGAATCATCCTCATCGGTGAGCCCTACTGGGTGCGGTTACCCCCGACAGAAGACGTTGCCAGGGGATGCGATGCCAGTTCTGTCTCCGACTTTCTCATGCTCCCGGAACTTCTCGCGTCTTTTAACGACCTCGACTACGATGTTGTGGAAATGGTTCTGGCTGACCAGAAAGGCTGGGACAGGTACGAAGCGGCCAAGTGGCTCACCATGCGCCGATGGCTCGATGCAAATCCCGATGACGATTTCGCGAAAGAGGTCAGGGCCAAACTGACTTTGGAACCAAAACGCTACGCCGCCTTCACGCGTGAATATCTTGGATGGGGTGTGTTTGCGCTAATGGCGCGGTGATGTGAGGCAGCGGGGATATTTTGGCGGATTGTCAACGGCTGGGGTGGCTGAGCTCCAGTCGGCGGCTTGTCAAAGTGTGAGTTCATGGTTAATTACAGAAACACCCATGCAACAACCCGGGAACGTTGAGGCTGTGGAGATAAACGACGGGTCCGGTTCCGAGTCCGAAAAACAAAGAGAGGGCAGGGTCGCACTAATGGAGAGAACGAAAAGCGGGTCCCGGGAAATTCATCCCGGTTATCTCAGGCGAATGAGACAGTCGGCACAACAATTCCTTTTCTGAGTGTGCCTGCAATAAGTGACATAGGATCCCGGTATTCTTCCGGGGTCAGTGTAAGAACATCGAGGGCCACTTTAAATTTCCTGACAGTCTGAATTTCCGCATCTTTCGTCATGAGGGCCCGCTCAAAAATATCCTTGTTGGCAAAATCTTTGGAAATTATCGCGATATCGATGTCACTTTTAGGGGTTGCGGTTCCCGTGCTAAAAGACCCAAACAGGATAATGTCATCAATATGAACGCCATTTTCCCTCACTATAGCGCTGAAAAATTTTACCGCTTCGAGGACTTGTGCGTCAACCATGTAAGAATCTCCTTTGTCTCGCGTAGGATCTTTTCTGTCTTTCCTTTGGTATATTGTTCAAGAACCACATCAAGGTTATGCGGATATCGTCCGGTAATGCCGATACGGTTGATAACGAACAGGGATTCCATATACTCTTGAGGTAATTCCAGTTCGAGAATTTCAACCAGAAAGATCAGGCTGTGGGTCTTATCCGGATTGTCGTTGAATTTCTCAATGTAAAGAGCCTTCAGGGCTTTTTCAAGTGCGAGATGACAAAAGAATATTACCGGGGGATAGCGTCCGGCGGAGACGAGGGATTCAGCAGTACCGAGATCATACTGTGCCTGTCGGAACCATTCGCCAGAATCGGGAGTCAATTTTAAAAAAACCTCTTGTTGTTCTCTATCTTTGTGTATGTTGTATGATGAATATATTGTTTCATCCTGCGTTCCCAGACTCTATCAGTAGCTGTCTTCCTTAGTACCCCCGGTTCCAGAGATGAACGACGACCCTCCCCAATCCGGTCCCGGGCCCGCCAATAAAAGAAAGGAAGGGGCCCGCACACCGTACCGTATGCCACACCATGAAAGCATAAGGCGTTACATCCACCTTCGAACGCTTTTTTTATACTCCCGGTACGGTTCCCCAAATATTTTTTCCAGCTTCCGCTCTTCGCCCGGAATAATGAAAAATTCGATCAACGTAACGAAAATGACAGGAAATGCAAGGGTGACCAGTGTTCCAAACAATACTGCGACACCTAAGAGGATTGATGCCATTCCCAGATATATCGGGTTCCGGCTTAACCGAAACGGGCCTGAGGTCACGAGCAACGTGGGTTCTTCAGACGGCTGCAGGGTTGTTGCATTTTTGAGAAATAATGAACTGCTCCAAAAAGCCAGAACAAAACCAAAGCCAATGATGAGAAACCCGAAATACGTGGAGGGAGGGGTAAGGAACACAAGAACAGGAAATACAAAATTCAGCAGAACCGACAGGACGAGCAGGATGATAAAATAATCTTGTCCATCAGCCATAGATCCCGCCCGTAATTTTTGTATTTGCAGTATAGGGCGGTTAAACCCCATGAAGGTAATCTCTTCATTTCGTTTTCTTACTATCAGTCTCGCGGTCAGTACCGGACATTGACGACGGGTCCTTGCCGGATCCGGTTCCGGGTCCGTCAATCAAAGAGAGGACGGGGCCGCCCCACCGCACGCTACCGACACCGGAAGAAGGCCGGGCCGAACCGTTGATCCCAAGGAAAAATTGTATACTCTTTCGTGAATAATGAGTACCTATGAAATATACGGTGGTGCTCGAACCCCAGGAAGAAGGCGGTTTCACGGTCCAGTGCGTGGAGATCCCCGGGGCGATCAGCCAGGGTGAGACCAGGGAAGAAGCGCTTGCCAATATCAAAGAAGCAATAGAACTTGTACTCGAAGTCCAGCGGGAAGAACTTCACAGGAAATCTCCTGCACACCACCGCGAAATCTCCAAGGTCGAAGTGGCGGATGTCGCATAAGCTCCCGGTCATCTCCGGAGAAGATCTGGTCAAGTACCTTGCGAGACAGGGATTCGAGATCAAGCGGCAGTCCGCGAGCCATGTCGTCGTGCAAAAAGAATGGCGGGTCTTCTCGGTTCCGCTCCACCGGGAACTAAAGAAGGGGACCTTGATCGGGATCCTCAAACAGGCCGGGATTGAGGTCGAGGATTTCAAACGGGGATTCAGATAAGACGGACTCTTTAGGATCGAAGTTGGAATTTTCAGGAGAGATCCCGCAGTACCTGCCCTATTAGTGCATTCATTAATAGAGCTTGATGACGGCCCCCTCCCACGCCGGTTCCGGGTCCGTCAATCAAAGAGAGGACGTGGGCCGCACAACCGGGCAGTCGACACCGGAACAAATGCCGCCAGCCACTGCAAAATCAAAAATCTGGTACACAACAGCCTCTTGTGTATCACCGGTGAGACACAAGACCTCTTTGTGTCTCACTTTTGTCTGATTTTGATACACAACAGTACGCGGGGATTTTGGAAAAATTACCAGTTGCTTGTCTCGGTGATTGCAATCAACCGGGAAAAACGGTAAATTGTCGGGCTCTTCCCTTTCCCCTCCCGGCTTACCGTGAGAATCCCCTTCCCGGTCAATCCCTTCAGGACCCGGTGGGCGCTCGGTTTGGGAATTCCCGACTCCGCGATGAAATCGGCGCTCTTGAAGATCGGGCGCGAAAAGAGCGTGTCGATTGCCGGTATGGTATATTGCGAGTGGGTTGCCTCAGGGACCTCCTTTTTCATCGCTTCATACAGGCCGATGATCGCTGTTGCCTTCTGGTTGTTCTCCGTCGCCTGCTCGATGAGAGCCTGCAGGAAGAATGCAATCCAGCCGTTCCAGTCGTTGTCGCGGGAGACCGCAAGAAGACGGCGGTAATATTCGTCCCGGTGTTGTTCCAGGTATGCACTGATGTAGAACATCGGTGTTGACAGGATCTGCTTGTCGTAGAGAATGATGGGGACCAGCATCCGCCCGGCCCCGCAAGGAAGACCCCGCCCCACCGCATGCAGCCGTTACCGGAGCAATCACGGCCATCCTCCGCAGAACCCGACCCGGCAATTCAGCGGATTATTTTTCCGGCAGCCGGAAAATTTCCCGGGACTCCGGATGCGATCGCTCCGGATTTTTTCCGGCCGGAACCGATACGAGCCGGAAACATTTTTGGCCGGGTTCCGGTTGTAGCAGAAAATTTCCCGGGCCGCTTTAACTACGGTCGCACCGGATTTTTTTCAGGCTGGATCGTGTGCGGGCAAAATGTATTTTCCGGATTGATCCGGCCCGAGCGCAAAACTGCCCGGTTCCCGGCCCGGGATCCCAAGGATGCCTCCGTCGGAGACCTCCCTCCTGGGAGACCTGGAGGCCCCCGAGAGAATTCTGGTACAACAGAGCCCGTAACGGTGCCGGTTGTACCTCTTTTCCCAAACACGCCAAAATCAGAGGTCATAATTCGCAAAAACAAGGGAACCGGGACCGGAATTTGCAGAGGTTTGTCGACGGGAATGGATGAGGTCATATTTAGCCGCATTTGGATGGCAGAAGTCAGGGCAGGATGATGTTTATGAGGTTGGAGGCTCCGGCAGGGGGCCGGATTCGTGATCCCGGAACAAGGTCCCGGAAGAGAGTCTCGCCGGTGAACACGGAACCGGTTCCCGTTTTTGCGTCCACCAATCTCAAAGCATCCCGCTACGTTCGCTCCCAATCGCCACCAAAATCCTCCGTTTTCGCGTTTTCAGATTTATTCATACAAGCGCTTATATACCCACAGCTAATCCTGTTCTGTCAAGGGGCCCCGCGACACCATAACAGAAAGGAGGTAAAAACCCATGAGAGAATCCAAAACCCGGCCGGTACAGAATCCGGCAACCAGAACTGAAACTACCAAGAGGCGCCACCGGTGACCCGCGGCCCGCGGCCCCACCGGGCGCTCACCGAAGCGATCCCGATCGCACAGCTCCGCGGCATTGTCCAGCTCGCGGGTATCAGCCCCGAGCGGATCTACGACATCTCGATCATCTCCCGGCTCCCCATCGCGTTCATCCGGGTGATGTTCGCGGCCCGGATCTTCGGGGCGGTGAGCGAAATTTCCGACGACTTCAAAGATGAGATCAAACAGCTCCGGATCATCGCCCGGGACGCGGCCATCTCGACCGAACTCTGGCTCCGGTCGAAGCACGGTACCTGGAGGTTCTTCCTTGTCACGGCCTCCGGGCTCACCGAGATCGACCGGGACGGCAAACCGCTCGCGGCCGGTGTGACGGTTGCGTGAGAGTCAGGAAAATTTCCTGTTATTTTTTTGTGACCATCCAGAATTTCCTGGCACGGGATTTGCTGGAAAATTCTCATCCGGTCTTTTTTCCCGGCCGGGATTTCTGCCGGCATATGCATCGGTCATGGTACTCGTTCCCGTATCTTCTCTTGAGGTACCGTTGTAGTACACCCTTTTTAGGAGACCCTTGGAGGGATAAGAGGTGCCCGGGAGAATTCAGGTACAGCGGAGCCCGTAACGGTGCCGGTTGTACCTCTTTTCCCAAAATCATCAGGATCGGAGGTCATAATTCGCAAAAACAAGGGAATGGGACCCGGAACCGGGAGAGGTTTGTCGACGGGAATATATGAGGTCATATTTAGCCACGTTGTGATGGCAAAAGTCAGGGCAGGATGATGTTTATGAGGTTGGAGGTCTCGGCAGGAGGCCGGATTTGAGTTTTTGGCACACTCTTTTTGTCATGGCATCTTTACCGGCGCTGCTCAGTGCCTTCGGTTCCGGCAATAGACAACGGGTCCGGTACCAGATCCGGTTCCGGGTCCGTCAATCAAAGAGAGGACGGGTCCGCACCTCACGCATGCTCACTATGAATGGTTGACTATGCCGGGGGTAAGGTAAGTTGCACCCGAAGTTCATGCAGCAATTCGAATGTATTCAAATAGGGAACATTCAATTCGCGGCAAACATTTGGGATCTTGATTTTCCTTCTGATATATGGATCGTAGTACTCATCGGAGACTACGACGTATTTTTTTGCCAAAGCATGAGCAATTAACCAACCATCAGCTGTCTTGGCAAATTCGGTTTTAGCAGCTGTAGAATATTGTGTCTGCGCTTGTGACCAAATCATGACCGTTCGGTAAGCATCAAAAACATCCTGCTGATTCGTTGATTCAAACCATCCATAAAATTTTTTATCGACCCACGTCTTAAGATCATCATTTCCCCGATCAATTTCTTCCTTAATTTTATCTATCGATCTGACGGGTCCCCGCCCTGCATGAAGAATTAATCAATCCCAATACCCGGGAGCAATACGAAAAGCGTAA
>JAURZP010000348.1 GCA_030653335.1 Methanoregula sp.
TTACTCATGTCCCTGCATGAACGGATCCATTTTGACCGACCGTTTGTCTCCGGATCAGAGCGGCCATCTGCGTTTATGCCCGGACTCACAAAGCCCCTTGCACCGGTTGAAGTATGTCTCGCCCCATATCCACGGCTGGTAGGTGCAACACATATCAGGTTTCACGAGATGAATACCGCAAAGGTAACGCTCTTTTGCTACGCGGCGCAAAAACGGGCAGACCGTAACATAATCACCGGTATCCGGATTGCGCATCTCAACAGACACAATGTTTCCGAGGTCCAGGGGATTAAGGTCCGCACAATTTACCGGGGGGCTTTTTTCCATGAACGCAACAAACCAGCGCAGGATATCAGTCCGCCCCTGCTCTATCCATACGTAAACATTCGATGGTGTCGGTGTAATATTGGGGCCAAAGATCCTGCAGCAGAGTCCGCACTGCTCACAGGGTTCCTCTTCTGTTGCTATGTTATCCATTGTAGTTTCCATCCACTATTCATCCGGTATCGGGATAATGTTTTGCCGATACATTCACACAACAGTTTTTTGCCAGGTTTAAAATGCCAGACTAAAAAAAACTTCCCATTATCATCCACATCTCCGGCGTATTCTCATCATGTCCCCTGCACCTGAAAAGTGTATTGTTGATTCAAAAAAAACTCCTGACAGAAGACCCAGACAAAGAGGGTGAGAAAAAATGTCTCACATTGCGAGATGGCGTTAAGATTTATCGCCTTCACATTGCCAGAAGTATCACGGTATTTTACAAAATCCATAATTAAGGTCTTCACCAATGAGATTTTGACCATCGGGCAGGCCCCTAAAAAAAAATAATCGGATGAACTTTTTTTTTTAAATCAGTCAAGCTGAACGGATCCACCCACTTTACTCCAAGTGTAACATTAAAGAGAGAAAAGCACTGGCTAAATACTCTCACAGATAAAAGAAAGATTGTATGGCTATCCCTTCCTCAATCCGGTTTTTGACCGTAATCTTTATGCTGATCTTTCTCTGCACACCGGCTCTCGCATGCACCAGTTTCATCATCACGCCTGGCGCATCTGCTGACGGATCGATGTATGTCGGGCACACGAATGACGGCTTTGGTGCCAGTGTTGTCGGGCATAAGGTAGTAAACGAAAGTTCCCAGCTGGTCTATGTGCCGGCAGCAGATCATCCGGAAGGTGCGATGCGTGCGGTAAATTATGATCCCAACTCGGGATCCGATGAACCCACCAGTGTTAAGGAAGCGCAGGCAAAACCCCTTGCCTATATTCCGGAAGTAAAACACACGTACGGGTATTACACCGGAAGTTATGGTATCATCAATGAGCACCAGCTGATGTCCGGCGAAGTGACGACTGGCGCAAAAGTGCAGCCTGCATCCGATCCGCAAAACCGGATCTTCTACAGCTCCGAGCTCTCAAACATCGCACTCGAACGAACCCGGACATCAAAAGATGCAGTGACACTTGTTGGCCAGCTCATTGACCAGTATGGCTATTATGGCACTGGAGAGACTCTGCTCTTTGGCGATCCTACCGAAGCCTGGGTGATCGAGATGTGCGGTGGAACGCCTGATGGTAAAGGCGGACTCTGGGCAGCACAAAAAGTTCCGGATGGCGAGATATTTGTTACAGCAAACACGTTCCGTATCCGGGATATAGTGCCGGGAAATCCGAACCAGATGTATTCTGCCAGCCTCTTTCCAGCTGCAAAGAAAAACGGCTGGTGGAATGAATCGATGGGAAACCTTGACTGGTTAAAGACCGTGAGCAATGGCGAATACTCACACCCTTACTATTCTCTCGCACGGGTCTGGAGTCTGGAGCACAGGATTGCACCCTCGTTAAATCTCTCCCCTTATGTAACTGATACATACTCGAAGGATTACCCGTTCTCTCTTGCACCGGATAAGAAACTTACCACTGCTGATGCATTTGCTCTTTTCCGGGATCATTATGAGGGCACGGTGTATGATCTCACAACCGGCCCGGCAGCCGGACCGTTTGGCAACCCATACCGCTGGCGGGGATCGTTTGATGATCACGGTCATATTGTCTTTGGCGAAATAAAACCGGGTGCATGGCCACGTGCGGTTTCAGAGATATTCTGTGGGTACAGTTACATCAACCAGGGCCGTAGCTGGCTCCCTGACCCCATTGGCGGAATTGTCTGGTTCGGGTTTGCCCAGCCAGCCGAGACCGTATATATCCCCTTCTATGCCGGAGCAACGAGTATTCCTCCCGAATGGTCTGACACAGACCGGTCCACATTCAGCCGGGAAAACGCATGGTGGGCTTTTAACTATGTGACCAACTGGGCAACGCTCAATTATAATGCCATGATTGTTGATATCAGGGCCCGGCAGCAGGCAATCGAGCAACGGCAGTTTACCGATCAGCCGGTTGTTGAAGAGAATGCCAAAAAGATCTATGACTCTGAAGGAGAAGCAGCTGCCCGTGCGTACCTTACCCGGTATGGTACAGCAAATGCCGGGGCGAACTTAAATGACTGGTGGAAACTTTCAGACCAGCTGGTAGTTAAATACAGCAACCTGATGGTGAACGATTTTGCCAATGGAACAACTACCCTGACCGGTTATCCTGACCCGTGGCTGCAGAAAAATGAATACCAGTATGGCCCACGAATTTACGAGGTTAAAGAACTTCAGAAAGTTGTTGGCCTTGCCTATGTGAACACAACTGTATATACAACGCCAGACAATGAACTCAATCTCATAAAAGAGACCCAGCGGACGAACATGACCCAGCTCATCATCGGGTTCCTCGAAGGACGCAAACCCCACACGGGTCAAAATATTACCCACCGGATTATGAAGACCGGTTAATTAAAAATCTTTTTTTTTACAAATGAGATTTCATCGCAACTCTTTGGCCCGGACTTTTTAAAAATAGCTGGCGGTATGCGGTCGCTGACCCCTTAAAAAATCGGCGCTTCGGCAAAAAGAGTGGGTAAATTCATTGGAGAATAGCCTTACTGATTGAGGGCTGCCGCCCCAAAACCCCTGCATTGTGAGGATAATCAAGCCCTGATGGGGGTCGCACCTGGATAAGGCAGTTCACGTGACTGCATGTAAGCAAAATTTGTCATTCCTCTTACCCACAAAAAACGTTAAAGAGGCAAAAAATCATTAATACACCAGCACAAAATACGCCATTGCAGTTGTCAAAAAGGCGCCTGAAAGGATGATGATAGCAACCGGAAGCATAAAGCCCATCATGCCGTTAACCGTTGATGCGATCTGGGAGACCCGCTGCGAACCAAAGACTACGATTCCCTGGCACCATGCGGTCGTGCCAGCGGTGCCGGCAGGAGCTGCATCGGCAAGGGCTTCTTTCACCGCCTCTTCAACGAGCGGGTAAAAAGCATCGACTTTGATCCTGAGTCCGACCTGGTTCCTTCCGGATATGGTGTTGACCACATGAGTATCGGTTGTCGTGATTTCGCACTCATCAACATGGGCAAGCAGTCTCCTTCGGATCTCGTCACGGGTGCCGGTCTGCATATTGTTGCCATCGAAAAGAATGTATGCAGTCTTCTGCCCGCCCGCATCAACAATCAGGACCTGCACACCGAGATCGCCAAATCCTTCCTGCCGTGAGAACGGAAGCACCCGTGATGCATATCCAGCAGAGAACCGGACCTGTTTTTCTTTTGCGGTTGCAGCAAATGCCGAATCTGTGGCGCCGACATACTCCATTGCAAGTTCTGTTGCCGGATGAACCCCGTCTGACAACGTATCCATGCAGTTGTGGGCATCAACAAACGCGATGTTACGGAAATATCTCTCACCGGATTTCATGATTGCATAACCAACAGAAAATTCGAGGTCCTCAGTGACTTCTGGTGACCGGGTTGCAACTGCAACGACAGTATCTCCAAATGCCTGTGCAAGTACATCCACCGTTCCGCACCGGTATCTCTTTGCAACAGTGCAGGTGGTGTTGGTGCAGGACAGTGGAAGATCCTGCTTTACTGCGGCGCCCACTTTTCTTACCTCTACTTCATCGACCGGATTGAAATCGTGCGAAGCTGAACCGTGGAAGATCATCGATGTTTTGCCAAGCATACCGTTTAAGATCTTTGGCAGGTTGCTGCCGCCAATTTCACCGAGGGGTCCGGGATGGACATTTGGGACAGTTAATATAATCTCTTCTTTTCCCTCCCTATGCATAACAAGAGAGACCTGGGGCACGATTACACTCTCGCCAATGCTCCTGAAGAAATCGTCAAGCTTTTTGCTTCCCTCTGACAGATGAGCGAGGAATGCATTGGCCAGTTCGAGCGGACCTATCCTGAAGTTGGCTTTCATTGGGCGTTCGATAACAATAATGAATAAAAAGACGCCAACTGCAAAGCTGATATGGAGAAGAATGGAGAGCTGAACAAAATGCAGTCCCAGAAACGGGGCGGCTCCGATAACAGCAACTCCGGAGTGCAGAATAGCCGGAACCACAACCTTCCGGAGGTGGAAATCAACCACCGCCGCAAGGAGGAGCATCCGGAACGTAAAGACAAGAGCAAGCGAGATTGCAAAGAAGATATGAAATGAAGATCTGAACAGCAGGATCGGTGAGAGGGAGATAAAGAGCGAGATGATAAGCCCGATCGCCGCAGTAAGCCCGGACCAGCCATAATCCAGTTTTCCGGAAAAGCACCGGGCCAGTCGTGGCGTCAGGGCAAGGGCAGCAAGCGCCGGGATAAGGTAGGCCATGATGGGAAATAAGTTAGGGTGAGTTATGGGATTTCCAGTTCCAAGAATCGACATGATCTCAACGCATCCAGAGAGAATAAGGATGAGAACAAGCGACTTTATCCATGACGGACTGGTGACGATATATTTTGAGAGCGCCTCTAGTTTTAGATCCATTTCACCTGTCAAAGGACATCTTCCTGTACTTGTTTTCTCAATCCTTGTATCTGGATTAATTGCGAACCGGAATCGGGTGCCGTAGATGTGGACTGGGATCAAATACTTAGTTGAGTATGTGGATTATTATTGGATGAACGTTTCCGCTCAACCCAGAACTCATGAATTGGGTAAAAACCGCCTGGTTCAGCTAAAAAAAGTGTGATGAAAAAACCATATGTTGTTTTGTTAATGCATTGTTTGTAACAATCATCCGGGTCTCTGCTCCTTTTCCGGATTAAACCAGTGATTCAGAAACGCTCAAAGTAACATTCACCCGATAAGAGTTTTTCTCCGGGTTTTAGAGCACGAACAAAGTTATCGGCATGATCAAGGCACACGTAGGCCGAGCAACATCCAAATCCCTGGTATCCGACAGCATCCTTGTCACAGTACTCGCACTTCATTTTTTCCGGCATGATACTTCCTCCTCATTTCTTTTCATAATTATTCCTTCTTTTCTGGTGCCTGGTAATTACAATGCAGAACTTTTTTTTAAACCGCATCCTGAAATATGAAAAAATGAACCGCGCATGGCGATTCACTTGCAGGTCAACATTTTTCAGGGCATTTGTAATTTTTCTACAGGTCCGGTCATGAATGACCTTTGTTATGATACCAGATGAATCGTTTAAAGTTGTTTCAATTAAAGTTTTTCATCACTCATCGAAGGCAACACCCGGATGTTTTATTGCAATATGCCCTGGATACACCTTAACACTACGCTTCATCCGGTTTCATTTTTAAACTGTAATTATCAGAAACACATGATCTTAACTCATTACAGGAAAGTCAGTTTAAAAAAAAACCATCCAAAAAAAATAAATCCATAAAAAAATAGGTTCTCTGTATGATAATTGCAGATATATTAACCCCGGTTTCTATAGTACTTGAATTTTTCATCGTGATCATCGGATGCTATGCAGGTTTAGTATTGAAAAAGGCGGCCGGATACCTCTTTGCCATAACATTTCTCTTATTTGGTCTGTATGACTTTTTTTACATTATCGGATTGGAACCCGACTTCATTGCGATTATAAATCTCATCGCGGTTATTGCAGCTATCGGAGGCATATCCCTTTTAGCAAGAAGAGAGTAATTTTTTTATTGGAATATTTAAAAAAAACAAAAAAATGTTCAACCCGGTATAGCGGACCTGGGTAATACCAGCATGAACGCTGTCCCGTTCTCCGGATTACTTGTAACCGTAATATCCCCGTTTAACTTTTCTGCCATCTGTTTTGCAAGCGGAAGGCTCAAACCGATAAAGCCGGATTTTTCCAGCAGCTTCGATTCATCACCTACATAATATGGCTTGAATACATTTGGTATGATCTCCTGTGCAATGACTGCACTGCTGTTTCTGATGGTGAAATAATTATTGGTTTCATCATCGTAATGCGCAATCGTAATTTTTGCTGGAGTTTTGGAATAACTGATGATATTATTCATCAGGCTCTGGATAATCAGGTAAAAGTATTCGCTGTCGGTTGTGATTTCCAGATTGTCACTGATTGTGATATTTACTGTAATGTCACTGGAGCATCGTATGACCGTGATATAAGAGGTGAGCAGTTGTCGCGGTGAAATTTTACGGTAATTTGGCCTGAACTTTGGCAGCATCTGCTCAGGGCCGTAACCCAGACCACTCAATTTGAGAATATGCTCAATAATATCCCGCATATGATCGATATTTTTTGAGCATTTGCCAAGGATTACTTTTGCATCCTCATTCAGGCCAAAGGATTCCGGATCATCAAGGACAAGGTTCAGGTAACCCATCACAGGCTGGAGAGGTGTGCGCAGTTCATGGGCGGCAAGGATGATAAATTCCCGTTTTCTTATCAGTTCATGGCGGAGATCTTCTTCTATCTTACGGAGCTCTGTGATGTCAAGAAGTGAATACACCCTTCGCGGGGTCTCTGGGATCATATCGAGTATCACGTAGACATTTTTTATATTGCCTTTACGATCCTTAAGCCGGATCTCATAGTGTTGTGGCAGTTTGTCTGCTTTCTTTCTGACCAGTTCATGAAATTCCGTCACGATCCCAAGGTCGTTTCCTACAACAAATGAAAGCAGGCTGATTACTTCTGCCAGTTCCTTATTTGTGTAACCTGCCATCTTTTCAAATTCGGTGTTTGCCAGATAGATGGTCAGGTCATCATCAACAATGGCCATTGCTGTGCCGGAGTTTTCAAATATGGTCCGGTAAAGGATCTCTGATTGTTGCAGGCTTCCTTCAGTGCGCCGACGGTCTTCATCGATATCGAGCGTTGAAGCAATTGCATCGAGGATACGTCTCTCTTTTTCATCAATGGCAACGTACGTGAAGCTCTTTAACGCCTCTTCTTCTGTTTCATATAATGAGAACAGCCGGTCAAATCCAGCAATATGTATGATCTCTTTTACCGCAGGTTTTAAGCACGCAAGTTTGAGGTCTCCCTGCTTCTTTTTCACTTCTCTTAAGGCAATGATCAGTATGCGGAGACCGGAGCTGCTGATATAGTTTAAGTTTTTTAAATTGAGAACAATCTGATTTGCTCCGTGTGCAATCAGCGTTTTAAGTTCTGCATCCGCTTCGATGGCAGTATTGGTATCAAGCCTGCCGGACATGCACACTACATCAATTGCTGCCTGTTTTTTTTTGGTAATTCTCAGGACATCTGACATTTACCGGATATTAACAAAGAGGTACTACATTAATTCTGGCATATTTTCTGCAGTTGAGTGGGTTTTTTTTGTCCCCGTAAAGAAAAACCGCATGCCTGCACGGAATTATTGACTAAATAACCGTGATGCAAAATCAGTATTCTTATACCGTGGCAAACAACTATTCTTCCTCGTCTTTGTGATCATAATACTCAATAAGTCTGCGCACTTCATCGTACGCTTTTTGCATATCCTTAATTCCGGTAAAAAGGATGCGGACTTCCTCGATATCGTCTTTTATGTACACTGCTTCATCGTAAGCGATCAGCAGAATTTTTCCATCAGGACCAAAAGTGTGCTCTTCTGTGTCCCCCGTCATATACCGCTCGCGCTGCTCTTTTGTCGGTGCCGCATATTTGTTCTCGTACCGGAATACTCCCATGACAACTCCTCGTGATTACAATTCTACGCGCCGCACCATCTGCGTATTCATATTCATTCCTGTTTTAACGGGTCCCTTAGGTAATTGTGTATATTGATCTGTTTTCACCATTTTTTTGATCAACCAAACAAAAAACTATCCGATTTTGATACCCCTTAAAAACCCGTTTCGCCCGATACCCTGATTAAACAAGGTGAGTCGGATGTAAAGGACATGAGAGGATAAATCGTTAACTCCTTTAGTGCCAGTCTTGTCATGGAGATTTATGCTCCGGGAAATGATTGCCCCGGAGACTGTTCAATATATGGCATGGAGAAATGAACCTGCTCAATTACCCAACGACTCCCGGTGTTTCGCAATACCATCGTTGACCTTCCGCTCATTGTCTGCTTTTTTGTTCCCTCAAGAGTAAAAGAAATATTACTCCTTGAAGTTACCCACGCAATCCGTCCTTCACCAAAAATTTTCACTTCGGTAAATTTCACAAAAACAGATGTCGCCTGGCTTAAATCACGCTTGATTTGCCGGGTAAAGTCTTTACGATCCAGGACAACTTCATCAGGTCCGCTGCCAAACCCGCTGATCCCGGGGGAGAATAAAGCCAATAACGCTTTTATGTCCTTTTTCTGGTATGCCGTGCCGTAATTGTGCAGGGTTTCTATAACTTCTGCCGTCTGAATTTCAGTGAACTTCATAGTTATTGGTTGTTGATAACACTCTATTATCTTTTTTGATACTTAAAAAAAAAAGAGAGGATTAAAGAATATTCATACCCAATGACGGTCTATTCTTGAACCGGAGCAGGATGATGGAATCGCGGGATGGGACATTTCACGGAAATATCATAGATTTTTTACCGGATGCCACGTTTGTAATCGATATCGAAGGACGGGTGATTGCATGGAACCGGGCAATGGAGGAACTGACTGGTATATCTGCTGGTTCAATGCTGGGAAAAGCCGATTACGAGTATGCCATCCCGTTTTATGGTGAGAAAAAACCCATGCTGGCAAATCTCATCTTCATGCCCGAAGTGGAGATCGAAAAACGGTATGACACGATCAAGAAGATCGGCGATACGCTTGTTGTAGATATTTTCATCCCTGCATTTCGACCCGGTGGCGTATATTTCTGGGCAAAAGCAAGCCCGCTCTATGATCCCCACGGAAATATTTCCGGCGCAATTGAGACGATCCGTGACATCTCTGACCGTAAGCGCGCAGAACAGGAGATCACCCGCTCCCGCCAGAGTCTTGAAGAGATCATCAGTTTCTTACCAGATGCCACTTTTGTCATCAACAGTGACGGTGTGGTGATCAGCTGGAACCGGGCCATGGAGGAGCTGACCGGAGTATCGGCAGAATCCATGGTTGGAAAAGGAGATTACGAGTATGCCCTCCCGTTTTATGGCGAGAAAAAACCTATGCTGGCAAATCTCATTCTCATGCCGGAAACTGAAGTGGAAAGCCGGTATACCCATGTGAAGCGGGAGGGAGATACGCTTGTTGTGGACACGTTCATCCCAAAACTAGGAGTATCGGGTAAGTATTTCTGGGCCAAGGCAAGTCCGCTCTATGATCCCCATGGAAATATCACCGGGGCCATAGAAACAGTACGGGATATCACCGAACGCCGGGAAATGGAAGGACGCCTTGCCCGTTCGAAAGCCGAGCTCCAGATTGCAGCCGAGATCCAGCAGAGTTTTCTTCCAGAAATTATTCCCCAGATCACCGGTTTTGATATTGCGGCAAAAAGTGTGATGGCAAAGGAAGTAGGCGGAGATTTTTTTGATGTGATCCCGTTTGAGATCATACCGCTTGAAAAAGGAACGCTTGGAATCCTGATAGCCGATGTCTCGGGAAAAGGAGTGCCGGCAGCGCTGTTCATGGCATTGTCCCGGATTGTTGTCCGGGTGAATGCGCTCTGGCACCGCGACCCGGCCCGGGCAATCTTCGATGCAAACAATGTTATTTCGCAGGATTCAAAGGCCGGGATGTTTGTCACCCTCTTTTATGGGACTCTCTCTGAGAAGAACCGGACCCTGACGTATGTGAATGCGGGTCATAACCCTCCTGTAGTGTTCCGGAGCAGGGATGGATCTTTAGAAGAACTCATGCCCACAGGAATTGTTCTGGGTGCTGTTGAGCAACGGCAATATTTTTCCCGGACTATTGATATCGGACCGGATGATGTCATCGTCATGTACACCGATGGCATTACAGAATCAATCAATGCCAAAATAGAGATGTTTGGAGAAGAGCGACTGTATTCGATCATACGGCAGAACGCCCGGCTTCCTGCGCGTGAAATCATGAGCAAAATTCTTGAGAGTGTAGAGCAGTTCACCGGAGATGTGCCCCAGTTCGACGACATCACCCTGATGGTGATTAAAGGGTATTGATGAACGAGCGTGCGTGACGGATTTTTTTAACACGGATTTCGATTTTTCATCAACCTTTTTTTTATCCAATCATCCTTCAGTGTCTTTTCATGTGGTACAGAGCGAAAAAAACAACGGGAAATTATATCGTTATTGAATGAGTTTAAGCAATGGAAAAAAGGCTCTTCGCTAAATCAAATGGGTAACGTATGGTTTTCATTGAACGGTGTGGGTAAGACCGGTTATTAAATTTTTTGTGATGTTTCTCCGCCTCAGGGCCTCTCTTTAGGCACGGCGGGGCAATATGGTTTCAACATTCCAGTCATTAAAACCGCCGCGGGGGCGTCCCTTCGGGGGCGGCGGCGTTCATCCTATTTTGGGATATGAGGGCATCAGCCACCATCAATGTAATCCACTCAATTTCTGCAGTACCCATACAAAACAGCGATGCGCCGGAAAATAATTAAAAATTGATATGAAAAATTGATTTTTATCCCATTTCTGATTGTAACATCTCCATCTCTTTATCCTGGTCATCGAAGTAAGTGTCAAGATAGACGAGCGTCTCTAAGTCAACATCGGCATAGGTGTGGGCACCGATCTCAAACGGGTTGTCCATGTCCCTGATGAGGAGCAAAAGTCCGATAAGCATTATGCTGATGACTGCAAAGATGATGATTCCTTCGATCATCGGGTCGATCTTTACAAATAACAACAGAAGGATTACTCCAACAGTTGCCACCTCTGCAAGAGCATAAGCCGCAGGGATGAAATCTGTCCGTATGATCACATCTACCCTGTTGGTCAGTTTATCGATCACACCCAGTTCATTTCTCAGTTTTGCAATCAGCGGGGGAGCGACATTGAGGTAAGCCAGGATCCTGATATCATTGTTTATTTTGTTCATCTCGTGATTGATGTCATGAAGATTGAAATTGTTCTCTTTAAAGCAGGTAATGATCGCACGGTGCAGTTTCCGGACATGAGAGCGAAACACCCGTGCTGGTGCTTCGTCTGTCAGGGGAAGCACACGGCTGTCATTGTAGAGCGCTTTTAAGGATGCGGCCAGTTCTCCGCCTATCTTCTCACTCTCTTTAAAGTCAGTGAAGGTGCCGGTGAAGATGATTGCGATAGTGAAGATCGCACCGGTGATGAAAGCCCCTACTACGGTGTTGATGGGTATCGTATCATAACCGTATATATCGATCAATGTTCTGGGCACAAGAAGGATCAGCATGATGATCAATGCCTTGAACATGATGCCCCACTTCTTTTTGAATTCCAAATCCATACAGAAGAATTCTCCTTCATTCATGTTATGAAGATCGGTTCAGGTACGAATGTGAAATCATGTAAAGACGGGAACGGAATGGACAAAAATCCGCTTGTTCAAACGTTGTAAGTTTTTTTTGATCATGGGTTCAGAAGATCAGGAATCAAGGTTCGAATTTTTTTAGTCTGACGATATCCCGTCCGGCATTTAACGAGTTATTTATGTGATGAGTCACTACATTTTTAAAACGAGAAAAATGAGAAAAACATTGGATCTGGTCAATGAGTTGCGTGAAGAAGCAAAAAAAACATTTTTAGTTGCAATAGCTGTGGGTTTTTCAACCGAGACAAAATTTGTATTCAGTTCAGCAAAATCTCCCTTAAAGGATTTGAATATGCTGATACAACGCGGAGGATCGCCCATTGGCTTACTCAGATTTGAGAAAGAAAAGTCCGGAATACAGGGTTCATATCGTCCATTTTTCGAATATGAAACGGAAGAATGGGCTGGAAAATACCTTGCAGGACTGCTTGAAAACACTCAGGATATTATTCTCTTAAGCGAGCAACCGGATGTAATGGAGTATTAAGAGGGTGGTATATTTTCGGATTTTTTCAAATGCTATTGCTCTTCTGAAACTGATTCATCCGGCTCTTTAAGAATTTATACCGACCCGGTGTACATTTGATTATTCGCTGTTTTTTTAGGATCTAAACCGGCTCCCTTTTAATGAGAGGGAAAAAACATGCACACGTGTGCATAAAAAAAAATTATACGGAGGTATATGCCGTGCTATGCCTGCCCGGAGTAATGATCCGGGAACGTTTCTTGCACTGCTTGCACGCGGCATCCCGTGTCTCTTTAAAATGATCCCGCGGGGATTTGTTGACAATCGCATTTTCTGTTGAGCACTCAGGGCAGGTGAACCGGATAACATACCCGCTTCGGGTTCCGGTAATTTCAGGTTTTATGGTGTTTTTTATCATTGTTTTTAGGGATTTATGTTAGGTGTTCTATCAGGAAGAGATTTTTAACCTGATCTCTGTGTTCAATTCATTTCGATAAAAAGGGTTTTTGCATTAATGGGAAGTGGACTACATCTCATGTGAGGACGTGTTCTTGTTTGCCAAAACCGATTGTTATGTTAATATTATTGGTGTTCTTTGCGTAAAGCATGATGGGTAACCCTGCACATGAGCATAAAAATTAAAAAAAAATCTCAGTCCTTTTGTGCTTCAGAAGTCTGTTCGATCTTTTTTCCTTTTTTATCATCAAAGAGATGACTGACCCCAAGTATCTCATTGATCCAGCGGAGATCGTCACACATCTGAAAGACGAGCAGGACAAGCAGGGTAATCGGTATGGAAAAGAGCATGCCTACAAGTCCCAGCAACCATCCCCAGAAGATAACAGACAGGATTGCAATCAGGGCCGGCATCTCAAATTTTTGCGCAGCAATATAGGAATAAACCGGATTTTCCACAACTAAGTTGAGCACGCAGACTGCAGCAATGACTGCAATTGCGCCCGGTATACCAAACTGGATCCAGGCAAAAAAGATGGCAGGCACAGCTGCGATAATGAGCCCAAAATATGGAATATACCCAAGTATGAAGGTTAAAACACCCCAAAGGACCGCCCCATGAACACCCATGAATGCCAGGAATCCTCCAAAGAGCACGCCATGTATGAAATTGGTCTCTGTTCTTACAACTATAAAATCAATAACATAACCGGTCATGCGCGAGATCTGCTGCATCGTGTCTGAATTTTTCCCAAACCGCTGTTCAAGGCGTGCAGATAAGTTCGGTGCTTCGATTAACATAAAAAAGGTTGTTATACCGACAAAGAAGAGAAACATCATTGCGTCAAAAATGCTCATAACCCCAAGAATACCC
>JAURZP010000352.1 GCA_030653335.1 Methanoregula sp.
TTTGAAGGGAAACCGTTCATTCCAGAAATCGCTTTAGAGTACTGCTAAATCGTTACCTTTTTTGTAAATTTTCAAGGGGTATCTGAACAGTTACAAACCGTAATCTAATCCGTTTGATATTTATACACAGAATCACTACAATATTAGGTATACCTAAAGGGACTAGTATGGAACAGCCAATAACCTCTCTTGAAACAGGAAAAACAGCGGTCATTATCCGGTTGGAAGGCGGGTGCCTGTTCCGGAAAAAGATGGGAGAGATGGGAATCCGGGAACGTAAAACAATCCGTCTTGTGGCAATACATCCGTTCCATGGACCGATAGTGGTTGAAGTTAACGGAAGGGAAATTACCCTTGGCCGCAGGATGGCAGAGCACATCATCACCGGAGATCTGGAATGAAAAAGATTGTGCTGATGGGAAACCCGAATGTCGGGAAGAGCGTTGTCTTTTCCCGTCTCACGGGAGCGAACGTGATCGCATCAAATTACCCGGGCACTACTGTTGATTTCTCGAAAGGGAAGATGTGTCTGGGAAAAGAAGGCCATGAGATCATCGATGCACCCGGAACCTATTCGCTCGAACCCTCCAACAAGGCTGAAGAGGTTGCCCTTGAGATGTTTGATCAGGCGGACCTGATCATCAATGTCGTTGACGCAACCAACCTTGAACGGAACCTGTACCTGACACTCCAGATCCTGGAACAAAAAAAACCGGTGCTCCTTGCCCTGAATATGTGGGATGAAGCACGGCATACAGGAATTTCCATTGACCTCAAAAAACTCGAACATGATCTTCAAATCCCTGTTGTACCCACGGTTGCACTGAGCGGGGAGGGTTTCTCCGATCTGATCCACCGCATTGACGAAGCCCGTTCCTCGGAAACGATCGAACCGATGAGTGAAAGCGACCGGTGGATAAAAATCGGGGAGATCATCAGGAATGTGCAGCAGGTGACTCACCGTCACCACACGCTGCGGGACTGGATCTCCGAAGCATCGATCCGGCCGCTCACCGGTTTTCCCATTGCGGTGGCCGTGATATTTGCCGCGCTCTGGCTTGTCAGTTTTATCGGAGAAACACTGATCACCTATATTTTCGACCCCCTCTTTGACTTGTACACGCCAATTGCTATGAGTATCAGCACATGGCTCGGGCCCGGTTTTCTACAGGAACTGCTCATCGGGAATCTCATCGACGGCCAGATCGATTATCTCCAGTCAATGGGGCTGCTCACTACGGGTATTTATGTTCCTTTTGCCATGGTGCTTCCCTATATCATCGCATTCTACTCGGTTCTTGCAGTCTTTGAAGATTCAGGATACCTGCCACGGCTTGCAACCTTAACCGACACGATCTTCCACAGGTTCGGGATGCATGGATTCGGTATAATTCCGGTGTTTCTCAGTCTCGGGTGTAACGTTCCCGGGATACTTGCAGCACGGAGTCTGGAAACAAAAAAGCAGCGGTTTATTGCTTCAACCCTCCTTGCGATCTCCGTTCCCTGCATGGCAAAGAATGCAATGGTATTCGGTATCCTTGGGCCTTATGGAATCGGCTACATTATCCTGGTATTTGCAACACTTTTTATCGTATTCGTCTCATCGGGTCTCATCCTGAACCGGCTCATGAAGGGAGACAGCCCGGAGATCTGTCTTGAGATTCCGCCATACCGGAAGCCGGATACCGCAACCGTACTCAAAAAGACCTGGATGCGGATCCGCTGGTTTCTTCAGGAGGCCATCCCGTTCCTGTTCCTCGGGGTGCTTCTTATCAATCTCCTCTATACCTTCGGCTTTGTGGAGTGGCTGGGGGGTATTTTTGCCCCCATTATTCAGGGATGGTTCGGTCTTCCAAAGGAAGCCACCACAGCGCTCATGGTCGGGTTCCTGCGAAAAGATCTCGCTGTTGGTATGCTGCTCCCGCTTGGCATGTCACCGATGCAGCTCGTGATTGCAACAACGCTTCTTACCGTTTATTTCCCCTGCGTTGGCACATTTGCGGTGATGTTTAAGGAGCTCGGGATCCGGGATATGATCAAGGCAACCGCCTTCATGGCCGTCACAGCCTTTGTGGTCGGGGGTGTGATGAGACTGGTGTTGCTCGGCATATGAGGTGATGGTACATGCGACCTAAGACTATTGAAGAATATATCGAAACTATCTGCGTTCTCGAACAGAGGAACGGGCGTGCACAGACAGGGATGATTGCTGCGCAGATGGGGGTCAAACCCCCGTCTATTACCGAGATGCTGCAGAAACTTGAAAGAGAGGGGCTAATCAATTACGAGTCATATAATGGTGCAATCCTTACCAGCTCCGGAAAAAAAATGGCACGGGAACTGATGCAGAAACACCGTATTATCGCAAACCTTTTAGAAACCCTGGGAATTGATCGGGAACTTGCTGAGGTTGACGCATGCCAGATCGAGCATCACGTCAGCCCCGAAACCTTAAAAACCCTGGAACAGTTTGTGGAATTTACAAGGAATGATGTGGCAACAACCGATTCCATCCGCCGTTTCAGATCAACACAACCATGAAGGGGACTAAAAAACAGCACAATTACGTGGAGATCTGATGAGGAATACCT
>JAURZP010000361.1 GCA_030653335.1 Methanoregula sp.
CAATTTCTCCGGCAGGCAAACCTCCGAGACCATCGGCTACTGCAAAGGCAAAGAGGTGATTGCTGATCTGCTGCATGTCGAACGCATCCTCATTTTTCGGTCTCCCGCAGATGTGGGTTTGGCCGCACCAGTTAATGTTCATGACAAGTCTCCAGTAATTACCTCTCTCATTTCCGGTTCCGGTGAAGTTCTCCTCATTGTGATACCGGGTTTTCTCTATTCTGCGATCATCATATGGTAGTCAGCCCCAATCCGATCTTGTGGGCGATCAGTTCGGCTGCCTCAATAATTTCTTCGGGCACTTCATCCATATCATTGTCCATGCGGATTTTGATCTGTGCAGATAGTTCTTTTACCCGTTCACGGATCTCTCCTTCGGAATAATTGACAAGATCGGTGGCATATTTGTAGGCTTCATGCAAATCTCCGCTTTTTAAGTTGGCAAGCAGCAGCTTGCTGCAATATTCAGCAGACTGCCGGAGATTTTTTGCCCCGACACTCATCCGGAGCGACTCGGTATAATCGATCTTTAAGAAGTCTGCCAGATCTTTTTGCAGTGCGATGATTGACTGGTAGCGTTTTGTCGGATCTTTTTCAATGCACCGGAGGATGATTCCTTCGATCAGTTTTGCATCCGGATTGATATCCCCCGGAGGCTTTGGGTCTTTTGTCGGGATGCTGGAGATGATGTCGATCATACTGTCTCCGGTAAAGGGTAATGTCCCGGTCACCAGTTCGTAAAGAATCACACCGATCTGCCAGATGTCAGTCCGCTGATCTTTGGCCTTGTTGGTCACCTGTTCCGGGGCTGCGTAAAACGGTGTGAACGATGCAGTGGTCACTGAAGAGACATCTGTTACTATCTTTGATAGCCCCCAGTCTGAGATTTTGGGAATTCCGTTTTTTAAGAGGATGTTCTGGGGTTTTAAGTCGCGGTGGATGATATGGAGGTTATGGGCATATTTTAGCCCTTCACAGACATTGAAGATGATCCATGCCGCTTGTGCGATACCCATGGGTTTTTTTAATTTGTCAAGGCCGCTGTCGCAGAGTTCCGCTTCAAAATACGGAAACGGCATGATGTTGTAATCATAAATCTTGACGATATTGGGATGGTTGAGTTTGGTCCAGTTCTGCATCTCTGCAATAAACGATTTGCCGGTTGATTCATCGAGATCGATTGGTACTTTTACTGCCACATACTGCCCGTCTTTTCGTTTTGCTTTAAAGACCCGGGCAAACCCACCTTTTGCTATGAACTCCGAGTTTGCATATTTTTCCGTCATTTCCGGAGGCAGGGAACGCATGGTGACGGGCCCTTGTGACAAGGGGGGCTGCGTGGATCGCGGTGTTGCCTGAGATGCCGGGGATTTTTGCATATCATCATTCGGATTGAACAGGTGGGGGGTACTGTACTGGGGCCGGACATCTATCCAGAATTCACTTGTCTTTGTGTAATCCTTGTTGTTGCCATCCTTGTAGTGCAGGGAGACTTCGATTGGGATACTGCCCTGTGTTTTTGGCATGATCCCGATCTCAACAGTCTCTGTACTTCCCGCTTCTACGGTGATGGGTTTGATCCGCCGGGTCTCAAAATCATTTGAAAAACTGAGGGTGACGAAAAACGCGTGTGCTTTTCCGGTATTTGTGATCTGGATCTCCATCTTATGCCAGGTGGCAAGCGACAGGTACATGCGGCCAAGGCTTACGATGAGATCCGGTGTTGCGGTCTCTAAGAATTTCTCCATGGAATTGACGGTTTTTTTGAGTGAAGACGGATTGTACGTATTCATATCCGGGTTTGGTGCGTTCGGTATCGTTCCAAACCGCCCGACCATGGTTAAGAGTTCCTGGGCTTTTTCCATCAGGTCGACATCGATTCCGGCAGTTCTGCTTTCCTGACCCATCACTCTCCCGCAGCCATTGCAGAATTTGGCATCTTTGCTGATCACCGCATTGCAGGATGGGCAGGTGCGGGATTCGAGAAGCGGTGCCCCGCAGTTCTTACAGAACTCCGGATTTCCCGAGATCGGGACATTGCATTTCGGGCACTTTTTTGAAGGGATTAATGATTTTCCGCAATTCCGGCAGAACTCTGATGTCCCCGAGATGGGTGTGTTGCAGTGGGGGCAGGTGCGGTTCGACATCCGGGCACCGCAGTTCACACAGAACTGCATGGTTGACAGTACGTCAGTTCCGCATGCAGGGCACTTACGATATTTTACGGTATTTGCATATTGAGTGTCCATGCCGGTTCCCAGGATTGTTCGTTTCAATCATAATCTTAAGGGAGAGTTAATAATGTTAACGAATGGGGGGACGATGCGATGAGCCTTTGCTAATTTGTCAAATTCAATTTGCCCACCGACAAATGTCGTCCAATTTAACTTTTCCCGGATTTTACCGTACACAAAAAAAATTAATACCCTCCAACTCTCCGACGGGATGGCACACTCGCCCCCAATAACGTGTCAGATTATAACCCCTCACAATTGCCAAAACATGTAGGGTTACAACCCATCACAAACTAACATTTATGTAGGGGTATGACCCTACACTATACTGTGACTACGCTTTTTGAGCTGCTCGCTTCACAGAACCCGTGGTGGAGCGGTCTGCCGTTTAATACTGGAAGGGAACGGCAAAATTACCTTGCAACAATACAGCGGTATCTCAAAACAGACGAGATCATTGTACTTAGCGGTGTGCGGCGCTCAGGAAAGACCACCCTGCTCTACCAGATCATCCGGCAGCTCATCAAGATGAACAAGGTATTGGCTAAAAACATCCTCTTTGTCAACTGCGATGATCCGGGGATCGCCCTCCGGAAGAATACATTGCACGAAATCGTCGATACCTACCGCAGGGAGAATGCAGCCAGAGGCACCATCTACCTTGTCTTTGACGAAATTCAAGGTTTGGAAAACTGGGAGCGGGAGGTAAAATCACTCTATGACAGCAAAAACAGCAAGATTATCATTTCCGGTTCCTCCTCTTACCTGCTGGACTCGCAGGTTTCAACTCTGCTATCGGGACGGTATTTCACCGTTCCGGTCTTACCGTTGGATTTTTCGGAATATCTCCAGTTCAACGGCATTGTTCTTCCCAAAGATGCCGCCACGCGTGCAGCACAAAAATACGAGATCACAACCCACCTCCGGAAATATCTTCATGAAGGCGGTTTTCCCATAGTCGTGCTTGAACAGGATGAACGTACGAAGCAGGATTACCTCAGAGCGTATTACGACAGTATCGTGTACCGGGACATCATCCGGACGAACGTGATACGGAACCAAAAAGCCCTTGCGGGACTCCTCTGCTATCTCTTTACAAACATCACCTCCCCGTACTCTTACCGCCGCTTAAAAGAGATGCTAGGGATCGATATCGATACCGTCAGGGATTATATTCACTTCGCTGGCATGGCAAAGATCCTTTTTGAGGTACAAGCCTTTGCGTACTCGCTTCCATTGCAGGCAAGACAGAACAAGAAGTGCTACTGCATTGACAACGGTCTCCGCAATGCAGTTTCATTCCGGTTCTCCGGAGACGAAGGAAAACTTGCCGAGAATCTCGTGTTCGTGGAACTGATGCGGGCAGGTGTGACTCCGTATTACTGGAAGGGTGTCAGAGAAGTGGATTTTGTTATCAAGTCCAGGGATAACCACCTTACTGCGATCAATGTATGTTACAGCGATGAGATCCCGGAACGTGAAACAGAAAGTCTTTTGGAATTTGCTCACACCTTTGGTGACGCTGCACAAGATCTTATTATCCTGACAAAGGATTACGAATCAAAAGACGGTGTGATCACCTGTATCCCGCTTTGGAAATGGCTTTTAAAAGAAAATGCCCGCTCCCATGTGCCATAACATCCGGTATATTTCAATGTACAGGAGAGCGTTCTGAACCATTTTTTCGAGAGTATTTAAATTTCTCTGATCTCGCCACGTACGCGAAAAGGTGACGTGAAAGCGGATGCGATGGAGTTATCTGAGCAGATCCGCAACCTGATGGAGTATGGCATGGCAGAGATCCCGGACGAACCAATCCAGATGGCGGAGATTATTGTGCATCATGCAAGTCTGGGATTCAGGAACCTGGGGTAAGGAAGAGGGATGAATCATTTAATCAGAAACTCCCAAATCCCAATCTTTGAATAAATATTTAAAGTCAGATCAATAATATCGAGATGAGGATCACTTAATGGGAATTTTTGACTTTATTCGAGGAAATTCTTTCGAGCGGCTGAAAACCCGTGAACTAAAGGAAGAGGAGATGCGGCTCCAGAACCACATCGAGCTTGCCAGAAAGGGTATCCAGAAGATCGAGAAGCAGAAGAAGGATATCTTCAAGCAGGGTGTAGGTGCAGACCTTATCAAGAAGAAGATGCTCGCCCAGCAGCTCAAGCACCTTGACATGCAGGCCCAGCTGAAGATCAAGGCGTTCATGACCATGCACAAGCAGTTCATGTTTGTCTCTAACCTTGTGATTGTCAAGCAGTACGAGAAAGAGCTTAAACAGAGCCCAATCTGGTCAAAGATCACCAATATCGAACCCTCAAAGTTCGAGAATGCGTTGATCAACGTGAACCTCAAGGGCAAGAGTTTTGAAGAGGTGCTCAACAATCTCAACAACGTCTTTGAGATGTCGCTGTCCGATTCCAGTCTTGAACAGTCAACAGATGATACCGAGAAACAGCTTCTCGATGCATGGAGCGGTGTCGAGACTGGTGCAATCGATGTTGAGGATGCCCAGAAACTGATCTCCATGGAAAAACAATTAGAGAACAAGGACACTGAGGGGAGTTAACCGTGGGATTTTTATCCTCTCTTTTCGGGGGAGGAAATCCTATTGATACGTTCAGTCTTGACGAGCTGAAGGTTACTGAGATCAAGCTGAACAAGAAGGTAGAAGAGATCCACGCAGAAGTAAGGCGCATTGATGCAGAAGTCCAGCGGAACTACGATCTGGCAAAAGAGTCCACTTCGAAATCTGAAGAGTTGAGTTATGCCCGCCGCATCAAGACCCTTCTACAGAAAAAGGAGATGAAGATCTCATCCCAGTCACAGATCGAAAAGCAGCTGCGGGCAGTATCAAATATTCTCATACTTAAAGAACGAGAAAAGGATCTTCCGGCTGATGTATTAAAACGGCTTAAAAAAATTGATCCCGAGAAGATGGAACACTACCTGATCTCACAAAAACTCGATGCAATGAATGATGACGCGCAGATTAATGCGATCACCGATATGACCTCAGGAACCATGGAAGTGGGTGTAGAACCCGAAGATGATCTCACTGATATTCTTGATACTATCCGGTCAGGAAAAGAGGAATCGGTAAAATCTTCACCTGAATCTGCAAAGGTTAAGAAAACCGAACTCGAATAATGTTTCATTTTTTTTAAAAGGACCGCACAGCGATCAGTAATTGAAGCGATATCGTAATAATCATGTGCCGTATATTCAGATAGTAGGTACGCTTAAGCAAGGTGAGGAGGAGTAAATGAAAATCGATCTATCCGGGGTTCTGTACGCGCAACTAAAGGATGCTGAGAAAAAGTACAATAATGCAAAAGCGAATAATGACATTGAAAATGTAAAAAAATTCGCACGGGTTTGCGCCAATACGGAAAAGCAGCTGGCAGAAAAGGTGCCTGACCAGAGAAAGGCACATCTTGACAAGGCAGCGCGATGGGATTTGATCGTAAAGACGGCCGGGACGGCCCCAAGAAAGGCGATGGTTGAAAAGGGTGAGAAGAGCGGGGATGCAGAGGAAGACTTCAGCAGTTTCGGAGAAAGTCTGATCCAGACTTCGACCGTCACCTGGAAGGACATCGGGGGTCTGGCAGAAATAAAAAGTCTCATCATGGAGACCGTCGTGATCGCAGGACTGAGTAAACCGGAATCCATTAAACCGGACAAAGGCATCCTGCTCTTTGGTCCTCCGGGTACCGGAAAAACCCTTCTTGCCGCTGCTGCCGCCGGGAGTCTCAAAGCGACATTCTTCAATGTAAAGATCAGCAGTGTCCTCTCAAAATATTTTGGGGAATCCACAAAGCTCATCACCGCACTGTACGAATCAGCCCGCGGCCATGCCCCTTCGATTGTATTCATCGACGAACTGGACTCCATCACCATGTCAAGAGACGGGGATCAGGGGGAAGCCTCGAGAAAAGTCCTTGCAACACTACTCGCCGAGCTCGACGGGTTTCAGGATAAAAAAAGCGACAAGCTCATACTCACTCTCTCTGCAACCAATACCCCGTGGAGCCTGGACGATGCCGTCCTCTCACGGTTCCCAAAGAGAATCTATATTCCTCTTCCTGACAAGAAAGCCTGCCAGGAGATTATAAAAATCCACACAAACCCGCTTGATATATCACAAGTGAACATGGAGACGATTGGAGAGCAGTGTGTAACCCGGAATTATTCCGGTAGGGACCTCCAGAACGTCTGCCGGGATGCCATGAAGAGCATGACCCGCAGGGTGAATAAAGATATCTTTGACAATATTGAGAACATGGCTGAGCTAACGTTTGAGGAGTTACAGAAAAAGACCTTAAAAGCCGGTCCACTCAACATGGAGGACTTCACCCAGGCCATTGCGCGGATAAAATCCCCTTTGACCCCAGGAGACCTCAAACGACAGGAAGACTGGAACAAACAGTTCGGGGCATCATAATCTTTTTTATGAAACTCCCCTCGGGTGACTTTGTGCTGCCATGAAAATTGACACTCCAGCCGATTTCCTCCAGAAGATTTCGAGGAATACCAAGGCGTTTGAATCAGCAGTAACTTCAGGAGATCTTAAAACCGCCCAGAGCCTCGCGGAGGAATCTGCAACCCTGTTTCTCAAGCTTGCCCGGCGAGTCCCGTTACGGGAACAGTTCTATCGCGATCAGGCAAAAGAGTGGAAGAAAAAAGCAGAGGAGATTGTCGGCACAACCAAGGCCAAAGGGCAAAATCCCGGCACCAACATGATCGATGACGAAGTTGCAACGGCACCGGGTTTCACAACTCCGGTCAGGATTCCTTTTATAAAACCACATCACCAGGTATTCATCAGCTATTCAAAACCCGACCAGCTGATCGCCCGGGATCTCTGTTCGTATCTTGAGGCAGAGGGGATCTTCTGCTGGATTGCGCCCCGCGACGTTCTCCCCGGTTCCAATTTTCCCGGTTCCATCATCGATGCGATCGATGATAGCAGGGTTGTGGTGCTGATCTTTTCAAAAAGCTCGGATAACTCCCCCCATGTCATCCGCGAACTGACGCGGGCAGTGACAAGAAACCTCTTGATCCTCCCGTTCAGGATTGAAGATATCCTGCCCACAAAGAACATGGATTACCTCATCAACACCCCTCAATGGTTTGATGCGTTCCCCCTCCCGGCACAGCAGTATTTTGGCACGCTGACAGAGACCATCAAAACCCATCTCGCCAATCCAGAACCCGCAGATTACAAACCGGACAATCCTGGGGCGGAGTGACCATGGACTCACCTGACTTTTATATGGTAATACAGGCAATCCTTGCCATTCTCGGTTCAAGCATTGGGATTTTTATTGCATTTCCCGCGATAAAAGAGAGCATTGGGACAGCAAATTCTGATTTTATCCGCATTGCAGTAGGTGCGTTTGCAGGTTCAAGTTCAGCCGGTATTATTTACCTGTATGTCCGGGAAAAAATCCACACAATGCCGCTCCTCTTCAAACAGGGGCATGTCATCGTCTGTGGCCTGAACTTCCGGTCGTATCTGGTCATCAATGACCTTGTCAAACGACAGATAAAACCGGTCATCATCGAGAGCGATGCAAAAAACACCTACATCGAATCCTGCAAAATGCTGGGGTTAATTGTTCTTAACGGTCTTCCTTCTGATCCCAACATGCTAAAAAAAGCGGGCGTGAAAAAAGCCGCTTATGTGATCTCCTTAAATGACGTGGATGAGGATAATGCGGAAGTTGCCTTAAACATCATGCGGATGGTGCCGGAAAAAAAGCACCAGACACTCACCTGCATCATACAGGTTATAAACCCGCAACTCTACGGGATCATCAGGAAACATGCATTTTCCGCACGGAAAGGCACGTCCATCCGGATCGAGTTCTTCAACCAGTACGCGCTTGGAGCCCGGACGCTTCTCGACCTGTATCCAGCCTTCCCTTCCGCTGAACCTTCCGCTGAAACCACAACCGCTCCCCTGCCTATCGTAATCCTTGGAGCCGGTAGACTGGGAGAAAGTATTCTGACCCGTATTGCCCGGACCTGGTACCTGTCGCACAATGGAGAGACACGGATGACAATCATCCTTATGGATGTCAACGCCATCCAGATCCGGGATAGTCTGCTCATCCAGTACCCGAAACTCTCCAAAGCCTGCGATCTGGGGGCACTTACATTAGATGTCAGGTCTGCCGCATTTAAAAACGGGGAGTTTTTAAAAAATCCTCTTCTTGAACGGGGTTTTGTTGCCTATATCTGTCTTGATGATGATTCACTGGGGCTCTATGCAGCCTTAACGCTTCATCAATACACAGCCGAAAGAGATGTCCGGTTCATCGTGCGCATGGATCATAATACCAGTGTGGCAAAGCTCATTGCCGATGAACAGGTCGGGCTTAAGAGCATACACGATATTCACCCGGTAAACATGTTTGAGCTCACTGCCAACAGCCAGCTCATTCTTGCCGGTGAAGAAGAGATCCTAGCACGGTCAATTCATGAAAATTATTGCATAAAAGAGCAGAAGAGAGGACATACCCGCGAAACAAACCGTCTTCTCGTGAGCTGGGATGAACTCGGAACACTCACAGAAAAGAAAGACGGGATTTTAGGGGAAAAATACCGGGAGTCCAACCGGAAGCAGGCAAATTTCATCTGGACAAAATTATCGCTGGTGGGTTGCGAGATATCACCTGTCACCGATTGGGATGCCCCCCGTGAATTCCGGTTTACCTCAGATGAGATCGAGCGTCTCTCCTCCCTTGAGCATGAACGCTGGATGAGTGAGAAGCTGGAAGGCGGGTGGCATTATGGTGAGAAACGTGATGATGCACAGAAGAGCCATCCATCACTTGTGCCTTATGAGAATCTGTCCGAACCTGAAAAAGAGAAAGACCGCGACACCATCCGGCAGATCCCGGAGATATTGTCCCGGATTGATTTTCAGGTATCCCGAAAGTAATGATGAAGCAGGGGATTTTGTCCCCCCATCATGGATTGCCATATGAGTAAAAAAGATCTATTGATGTGTGATTCCAAAACCTAAAAATCCGAAAACCGGGGCCGAATCTCTAAAAGATAACAGGGCAGAAATCCCTGAATATGAGAGGACTCAAATTTTTTAACAACAATATCATGAGATCAAAAGAATAGTCCTTATTATTATTCGAGAAACAACTCTATATTTATGCCCCCGAGAAGTTCCTCCGGAACCTGCCTTCTCTGCAAGACAACTGTTGGACGAATAGCAATGCCCCGGCACAGCCAGGATTGTCTCAAAAAATCTGACTGGCCGGAACCAGGCGGACTGTCTTACATTATCAGGGTAGAAGGATTTCACACAAAGATGTTCTGGCTGCTGGTGCTCGCCCGGCAAGATGCAGAGCTCTCCGATCTCGACAGACTTTTACGGGATGTCTGGGTGGAATGTTGTGAACATCTCAGCACATTTACCATCCATGGCGAGAGATTCTTTTCGTACAAAGATAATGATTTTGATGATGGTGAGGGGGAATTCGGTTTTTCGATTCGGCTCGATGAGGTAATTGGTCCTGGCACCGTGTTTACCTACGAGTATGATTTTGGCTCTACAACAAAACTAAAACTGAGCGTGATTGGAATATCTCCGGTTGCACCCAAAATCGCCCCCCTATGTCTTATTGCAAGAAATAACCGCCCGGAAATACCCTGCTATTTTTGCAAGGAGAAGGGCGAGTACCTTGTAACAAATAGGTCTGACAGCCCGTACATGATTGCCATTTGCCGCGACTGCACGAAAAAGAAAGTTGATGATATGGAACCTGAATATGTGACGGTGATCCCAAACTCTCCACGTGCCGGTGTCTGTGGATATATGGAAGAACCAATTACCGCCATCAGATGGTACCCGAAGGGATGGCATCTTGGTGATATATACCCAGCCGAATCTGAAGAGGCACTGGCAGAGATCATGAACTGCGATGAGGATGACGAATAGTTTCATTTCAACAAAGATGACGGAGTGCTGCATATGATCAGTGACCGTGCAGTAGATCTCAAAAAGGAGATCTCGGAATTTATCAAAGACGAGATTTTGTTACATGGAACAGAACGAGGTGATCGTGCTGCCATTATCGTCAATGATTTTTCCACCATCCTGTGCGAAGATTACAAAAAAAAGGTTTCAGAATGGGACACTAAAACCGTCAAGGAGTGCCTGATGAATGAAATGGCAGACACCCCTTGTATTATACGAGAGGGTGGCGGTGTGGTTGTTCCGGTCATCTGCCGCTTCCTGTTGCATCTCCATGAGCACGGACACCTGCCGGATGCGATTAATCTGAGTAAGGCACTCCTTTCTGCAGATCCCGCCTTTAAGGCAAAGATCGCATCCAATGAGAAGGAGTTGGATCTGTTCGCCAATGTTGTATTGGATTTATTCCTTCACCAGACCGTGGAGATGAAGGGTGGAGATACAAATCCTGACAACCCTTCGTTCAGCACCACGTTATCAACCAATGAATCTACCATCAGAAAGGTCATGATCCGCCTCAGATGTGATGAGTTCTGCGATAGATTTTCAGACGACCGTGTCTCTGAATGTTGTGCCCATCTTGTCAGGGACCTTGCCAACCATCCGGAATCACCCCTATTGCGGGGAGACCCGCTACTCTGGAGTGCTGCGATCATCTATAACGCATGCCAGAGAGAGAACCTGATCCGGCGCGGGACGGGAGGCTCTCATCTTGGGGAGGAGATCGCCTTGAACTTTGACATAAAACTCTCATCAATGCGGAGCAAGGCTTTGGCAATGAAGAAGTACCTTGCCCCAACGGACTACTGCAGGAATTGAGAAGAGCAGTCTTTGGATGTTCCGGTTCGCTTCAAA
>JAURZP010000381.1 GCA_030653335.1 Methanoregula sp.
GCTCTCTACAGCGACTATATTGAATTAAACGAAAAAATCTTCAGTCAGGTAACCACGTACCAGAAAGCCGGTCTTAAACTCTTCGATGCACTCCATATCGCATGTGCCCAAAGCGGAAAAACTATTTTTCTCACAACAGACAATAGGATTATTACTCTGGCAAAGAAAATCCCTGCAATAACCATCCGGGTAGAGAACCCGGTACACTGGCTCATGGAGGTGTTAGCCGATGAAAACAATCAGTGAAATACGAAAAGAAGGCATTCATGCGCTCACAAAGACACTCGGACCGGTTGATATGGCCAGATTCATCCAGAGCTACGAAACCGGCACCGGGGATTATACCAAAGATCGGCATGAGTGGCTACCAGACAATCTCGAAGACGTAAAGGGTAGTCTGCTCGAACTACAGAAAAAACGGAAGACACAGAAACAATGCTGATTCGATGGTCGATATTAAAGTAAGTACCTAGCAGTCTTCACTACTCCTCGCGTTTATGCTCAACATACGCTCTTTTTTTCCGAAACCTTTGAGAAACTACTCATTCCGCACCATCAACCCCAACGACCCCGCCGATATCGCCCGGCACGATCGCATGGTCACCCTCGTCACGCAGATGCTGGACCTGAACAGGAAATTGCAGGATGCGAGGCTTGAACAAAGAGAGGACGATGCTGTCCCGGCAGATTGAGGCGACGGATGGGGCGGTCGATAAACTTGTGTACGAATTATATGGATTAACTGATGAAGAAATTAAAACCATAGAAGGAACAGGAACTTCATGACCTTTGACCAACTCCTCAGCGAAATCGAAACACGGGAACTCGAATTCAAGGAAAAGCCGAATCCCGCACTCTTCAAGACATTGTCTGCATTTGCCAACACCAACGGTGGAGTTGTGATCATTGGCGTATCTGACAAAAAAGAGATCATCGGGTACCGCTGCTCAAACGCCGATCTCAAAGAACTATCCGATACCATCGTCAACAAACTTGCCATCCATCCCGTCATCGAACCCGTCAAGTGTGACGGGAAAACCATCCTCCGGATAGATGTGAAAAAAAGTAAAAATCCGATCGCATACGAAGGCCGGTATTACAGCCGGGTGGGAAACACAACACGGCTGATGGACTACGAAGAACTCAAAGAATTCCTCATATCAGGAATTGAATGGGACAGCCTGCCTTCGCAGCGCGGACTTGAGGATATTGACGAGGAAACGGTCAGGCACTTCGTACGTCAGGCAAAAAGTGCCGGGCGACTTCCCATTGCCGATGAGCGCGAACCGGTTGTAGCGATACTCACGAGACTCGGGCTCATGACCGGAGATCAACTGACCAACGCGGCGTTCCTGCTCTTTAAGAAAAAACCGGAGGAGCCCTACCTGTCGGATGCGGTGCTTCGTATAGGCCGGTTCAAAGATGGCGCAACTATCATCGGGGATCGCTGGATTGCCGGAAATCTTTTCCTCCAGTTTGCTGAGGGAGAGGAAGCGCTGAAGAATTTTATCAATGTCCGGTACGAGATCACGGGAGAAACACCGGAACGAAAGGAGCATTGGGATTACCCTCTCCCCGCACTCCGGGAAGCACTCATGAATGCGCTTGTCCACCGGGATTATTTCAAAAAGAACGAACAGATCCTGATAAAAATCTATGACGATAAGATCTGGTTCCATAATCCCGGCGGTCTGCCAAAGGGGCTGTCAATCGAACAGCTGAAGGAAAAACCTCAGTCCGTTCCAAGGAATCCATTGATTGCGAGGATTTTCTATCTTGCCGGTTATATCGAGCGGTACGGTTCCGGCATCCAACGGATTGTCACATCGTTTGCGGATGCTGGGCTTCCGGATCCTGAATTTCAGACCGATGCGTGGGGCCTCTCCCTGACGATGCAGAAGGATATTTTCACACCCGGATATCTTGCACAGTTGGGGCTGAATGAACGCCAACGATTGGCACTATCGTATGTACTTGAACATGGGGAGATCACAAATAGTGCGCTCCAGCAGATTGCATCCATTTCACGGCGAACTGCTGCCTATGATCTTTCCCATCTTGTAAAAACCGGAATTCTGGAGTTGCAGGGTTCACGAAAAACAGCACGCTACATCCTTAACCCAGTCAGACATCAGAGAACACCGGAGAATAATTCTGGAAGTCGCGATGAAAAAGCATAGTCCATTGCGCATAATTGCGCATAAATTGCGCATAAATGGCAGATATCCATCAGACTACAGGAATCGACACACCTCTCGCACTTCGAATGTTTGCCCCTGCTTAATCAACTTCTCCGACCCCGCCGATATCGCCCGGCACGATCGCATGGTTTCACTCGTCACCCAGATGCTGGACCTGAATAAGAAAGTGAAGGATGCGAGGCTCGAACAGGAAAAGACGATGCTGTCCCGGCAGATTGAGGCGACGGATGGGGCGATCGATACGTTGGTGTACGAGTTATACGGGCTGACGGAAGAGGAGATTGCGGTTGTGGAAGGGAGTGGGAAATGAAACAAAGCGATAGAATAGCCGGACTGATCGAATCCGGGGAGATCCTTATCTCCCATCATGCCCGGGTAAGGATGTTTGAGCGCAATGTCTCTACCGATGACTTGATTGCTATAATTTCATCGGGTGAGATAATTGAAGAATATCTTGAGGATGAACCATGTCCATCGGTTCTTATCATGGGTTTTATCGATGCTGTTGCATACCACACGGTCATCGCATTATGCAGTGATCACATCCGCGTCATTACAGTTTATATTCCGGAACGAGACAAATGGATTGAGTACCGTAAAAGGAGGAGTGAACCATGATTCCAGACCGTTGCAGCTTCTGTAAAGGAAAACTCCACGAAGGGAAGACAGAGTTTCTGGCGCATGCTGCAGGTGAAGTCATCGTGATCAAAGATGTACCCGCATACGTCTGCGATCAATGTGGAGAAGCATATTACACTGCCGAAATCTCCCGAAAAATTGATGGGGTGATGCAGAGCGCTCACCAGAAAAAACTGTGCATGCGCCCGCTTCCTGCCGGTGAAGTGTCACTGAATGGATAATTTTTGCGATTGAAAATGAAGTGCGTCATCTGTAACCACGGGAAAACCAAAACGGGCACAACAACCGTCACCTTTGATGGCGACAAAAATGACCCTTGTAGTAAAAGATGTCCGTGCCCGGGTCTGCACAAACTGCGGCGAGGATTACGTCGATGAGCATGTCGCCCACGAAATTCTTACCATCGCAGAACGCAATCGCTAAGAGCTGGGCACAGGTAGATGTACGAAGGTTTAGTTCCCGGCTCTGCTATGCCATGTTAACCAAACCTGCTTTTTTCCCGCAAGCATTATTTTTTCATCCAATCAGTATTATCAACCCCAACGACCCCGCCGATATCGCCCGTCACGATTGCATGGTCTCACTCGTCACCCAGATGCTTGACATGAACCAGAAACTCGTAATGGAGAACCCTCACACATAAGGCATTGCGCGTATTGCGCGAAAATTGCGCTAATCTTTTCACATACACGAAGTGAAGGGATGCATGTTCCGCGCAACACACCAGCGAAGCGTTTAGAAATACTCCTTAAAACAAAGATATCGTATAAGACATCCAAAATTTTCAAATCTGGCAAAAATAACCAGGGAGAAACAATGGCCAAAGTCCACGGAATTTCCGGAAGCACAAGATACCTGTTGAAAGGAACCAAAACCATAAACGGGAAAAAACTGGCGACCCTGGAAGACATCGATCATTTTCATCACAATTACGAGGCAATTCTCGCCGAAACTCAAATCACCGTTCAGCAACAACAGGACGAGATGATTCTCAACGTAGGCAATAACGAAGTTCGGCTCGATAGCCAACTGCGGGAAAGTATCGCCATTCGCACCGTAGAAGTGGACGGGAATATCAACGAAATCAAAACAAAGATCGAAAATACTGAGAATGTCATCAGATTTCTGGGTTACAAAATACAACACTGGATTGCACGTTCATTGAGATCACACAGGATACACGGTCCCCTCTCGCATATATCACGAGAGTTGCGTAACGTCCAATCCCGAAAGGCAAGTCTCATCACCAACAAACCGTATGTGATCAAAAACGAATGCAACAATGTCATCTCCAATCAAAAATTCATAACCGAAAATATCTCGTTCCTGATCGGGGCAAAAGGAGAGGAGCACGTCATCAGTGTCCTCTCCCGGTTACCCGATGAATACCATGTTT
>JAURZP010000388.1 GCA_030653335.1 Methanoregula sp.
TGCAGATATCATCATCAGACAAGTAAATCCGAAAGCCACAATAATCTGCGAGCAGGAACGTATCCGACCTGATAAAAGTGAAGTCATGGAACTTCTCTGTGACAACCGGTTAGCAAAGGATCTTGCAGGCTGGGTACCCAAGTATTCACTTGAAGAAGGACTTTCCCTCACGATTGATTGGATGAAAGAGCATATTTCGTCCTACAAAGCGGGACTCTACACAGTTTAGGAGGTATTTATGCAGGCAATTATTCTCGCCGGGGGAAAGGGACGAAGGCTGCTTCCCTATACAACCGTGCTTCCAAAACCCCTTATGCCGATCGGGGATTATCCCATTATCGAAGTAATCTTAAGGCAACTCAAACGTGCTGGTTTTAACAGGATTTCAATATCAACAGGTTATCTCCATGAGTTGATTCATGCGTACCTGGACAGCAACAAAACGCTGGGACTCAAAATAGAGTATTCCCACGAAGAAACCCCTCTGGGTACTATCGGTCCGCTTCGCCTCATAGAAAATCTTGAAGATACCTTCCTTGTCATGAATGGCGATATCTTAACGGATCTCGATTACAAAAAACTCATTGAATCTCACAAAAAACGGGGAGCCATCGCAACCGTTGCAACATACCAGAGGGATACGAATATTGATTTCGGTGTTCTGGAACGAAATGCCGACCAAAAGATCATCGCATTTCGAGAAAAACCAACATTCCATTTCGATGTCAGCATGGGCGTCTATGTCTTCTCCAAAAAGATCCTTGATTACGTTCCCGCAGACACTCCTTTCGGGTTTGACCAATTGATGTATGCCCTGATTGCAAAGAATGAGGAATTATACAGCTATCCCCATACAGGTTACTGGCTCGATATCGGAAGACCGGATGATTATGCACGCTCAATTGAAGAGTTTGAACGATATAAAGATCGATTCCTCCCATGAAGGTCCTCATCACCGGTGCTTCCGGGTTCACCGGTAATCAGCTGATCAATCTCCTGTCCGCACAGGGAGATATCAGCATTGTTGGTGTTGCACGAGAACCCGGTGCGCGTTTTTCCCATCTGAATCCGGTCTCCTGGGTTCCGGGAGATATTCTCAACAAAGATGCAATCGCTAAGACGGTCTCCCTTGTCAATCCTGATGCAATCATCCACCTTGCTGGAGCAAATCACGGTTCTCTTCTGGATCTCCTAACAACAAACGTAACAGGAACACAGAATATTCTCGATGCTGCACTAAAGGGCAATCCTGACTGTCGCATCCTTATCATCAGTTCATCTGCGGTCTATGGATATGCCGGAGAGAATGCCATCGCTGAAGACCAGCCATTAAAACCACTCACAGAGTATGGACTCAGCAAGACAACCCAGGACAATCTGTGCCAGATGTATCACAAGACCCGAAATTGTCATGTTGCTATCGCAAGACCCTTCAACCTGATTGGACCGGACCAGCCGGCTTCCTTTGTGTGCGGGAAAATTGTGCAGCAGGTGATTGAGATCGAACATGGGAGACGTTCGTCTCTGGATCTGATGGAGATCCAGTCCCGTCGGGATTTTATCGATGTGCGGGATGTGGTGAGCGCATACTGGGCGCTAATCTCACATAAAAAATTTCGAGAGGATTGCGCAGGAAATGCATTCAATATCGGTTCGGGAAGGGCAACACCAGTTTCCACGGTTATTGATCTCTTACAGGAAATTACCGGAAAAGAATATCCGCTCCACCTCCCGGCTTCTTCCACTTCAATATCCGTGCCATCTCAAAAGAGTGATAATTCACGGATAAACCGCATCACCGGCTGGATGCCCCGGATTTCATTAAAAGAGTCATTGTCAGATATGCTGAATGCTTCTAGAAAAAAGATTAACGCTTGATTTAGGTTGAAATCGTAGGACCGATCCTGTTTCGCTCAGACCATAGTGAATTATATCACACCCATCTCCGTCAACCGTGCCGGCAAATATGTCTTTGTAACAAAATCCAGCCCCCGCGCAGCAAATGCCTGCTGTTCAGACTTCAGTCCCAGGCTGATCTGTAAGTTGATCTGCTTTCTCCAGTACTCCGTAGCAAACCGGGGATCGGTTAGCTCCGCATGCAATGCCTCAACATCCTTATCCGATAATTTATCGGACGGCAAATTGTAATCCCGGATATCACTCGGCTGCAATCCCAAAAACTGCGCCTTGGGGGTCGCGAGCAGCTCCGACATGTGCGCACTCTTGATCGAACCATAAGCAACCGAGGCAAAAATACGGTACGACCACGGGTCACCGTCAGTAAAAACCATCACGGGAAGATTCCAGGTCGTACTGATCTTGTTGAGCATGCGCCGGGTCGAGCGTGCCGGCTGGCCTTTTAAGTGAACAAGGATCGCATTGTGCTCCTCATCAAACCCGTTCTCGATAAGCCGGTCATACATACCACCCGTTTCGAGTGCGATCACAAACTTGGCATCATGGTCCACGAACTCGATGTTCTCAACATTGTTGGGGATCGTGTACCCGGCCTGCCCCACATCATCCTGACAATGAATTGCCCGCATGCCCCTGCGCGTCTCTTCCCGGATCCGCATAGGCCCGTAAATGGATGCGCCATTCTCTTCGGGATGGAGATGGAAACCCTCGCGCGGGACTTCTGATATGATCTCAAGGTCTTCAATGAGGAAATTACTCTCCTCCTGAGCACCGAACTTCGCCCGCTTCCAGCCCTCCGAGATGTAATACATCTCCCTGAGTGTTGACGAACGGTTCTCTTTCAGCTGCTGTTTGATAAAACCGATCACATACGCCATCTTCAGCAGATGCGTGGCGCTTTTAGCCGAAGCAGCCGTGCGCATGCTCTCCTTGTCACCGTATTTCCAGACCTCGCTCGCATCATCGTATTCGATATTATATTTCGTTCGCGTGGGTAGCGAGATGGAGGGGATCTCGCCGGCCTTCATCTGGTCGTACCATGCGCTTGCGATCCTGAGCAACGCCGTCATCGACTTCTTTTCCAGTTCCTCTTTAGACATCGAGATCCACCACCATCTTCTTGTTATCTTCAATGCCCCGGATATCGAGCAGACCTCCGCCCTTACCGGTATAAACAACGCGCGTGACCGTCTGGGACGGTATCAGAAGTTTCCAGACTTTAGTGAACTGACCATCCATCTCACTCACGAATGCGGCTTTGGGTTCTGCATCGGCCGCATCATCCTGCGAGATATCGTAGATGGACACATCGGTCTGGTGCGCGGTATAGTTGTTCAGCTCAATTGTGATCCTGCCATCGCGCGTCCACTTTTTCACAATCAGCTTGCGCATAAGTTTTCCTTCAATCGGCGTGGTATCGACAAGTGGCTTTTCCACAATCTCGCTCACCTTTGCCGCAATCTCCGGAATGATCGCACAGACTGCGCGTGCCCGGTCCTCAGCTACCTTGCTCTTGTCTCTCCGTGAGACAAAGAGTTTGAGATCCCGTCCCAGATCCTGCAGGGCGAGAACAATCTCCTTTTCGATCTCCGGTATACTCGCTATCGCATCCTTACTCTCGCTCGTAAAGGGGACGTTTGTGGAGGCAACATGGACAAGGATCAGGACCGGCCCCATCGGGAGACCCTGCTGCGAGAGGTTGTATAATTTCCAGTTCACATTCGCAACACTCTGGGTGATCGCGCACGCTCCCTGCTGGTACATCAGCGGGACACGGTTTGCAAAGCGGAGGATGATCGCATTTCCCTCGGAAGGAAGCTTTCCCCCGTACCCAATCGCCGCTTCGACAACGAACGAGTGCCCGGAGAAAACGGTTGCCGGCCGGGTGCGCGCACCAACAAAGTCCATCTGGAACTCCTTATCGAGCCCGCGCCGGATCAGCTCCTCACCAATGGGTGAAAGACACTGGGTGGTGAGCGGGGCCGGCACATTAACTTCCTGCATAGCAGCAATGAGCGCCTTGAGCTGTTCTGCTGAAAGTCCCGACACTTTTGCTGTAGATTTAAGGCCGGACTTATCGCACATATCCTGCGCGAGCTTCTTTCCCACGCGGGAAAATCCTTCGACAAGAAAGTCGATCAATTTCAAATCGCTTGCCAAAGCCATTCGTTTCAGTTGCCCGAACTCGATCCCGTGGGGGTGAGGCTTGACGGCAATGGGGCATGCGATGATCTCCTGGCTCACGCGCTCGAATGTGAACGCCTCATCATCCAGCTCTACCCGGAACCGCGCGTGGGGATTTACAACTGAAGTATACTTGAGATACTCGAGCAGTTTCTTTTTAGCTGCCATCGTGCTCCTGAACTCGATCTGGACGCGGGTGCCGTGAATCCGGTCCCATTCGATCGGTTGCCGGGAGATGATATCAGGTTCATTAGTCTCGATCTTGATCTGGATCTCGAATTTGTAGGCCGGTTCCTTATGCCCGGTACGGGAGATAACAACCGTCGGGACACCACTGGTCAGCTGCGCGTAGAGCACGGCGGCAGAGATCCCGATACCCTGCTGCCCGCGCGTCTGCCGGATCTGGTGGAAGCGGGAACCATAGAGCAGTTTACCAAACACATACGGCACCTGCGCAGGCACGATACCGGGGCCATTGTCCTCAACGATAATCCGGAAGATATCGTTTGAGACTTTTTTGATACTGATAAAAATATCCGGAAGCACCTGCGCCTCTTCGCACGCGTCCAGCGCATTGTCCACCGCCTCTTTTATCGTGGTGATCACACCGCGCGTGGGGGAATCAAATCCCAGCAGGTGTTTGTTCTTCTCGAAAAATTCCGCGACACTGATGCTGCGCTGCTGCTTTGCGAGCTCGTCAGCCAGGACCAAACGCTCTCACCTCAGCGATAGCTGCTGCAAGATCGACTGTCTTCTGTTCAGCCGTCAGCAGATTTTTAATCGTAACCTGCCCGGACTCTGCCTCCCGCTTTCCGATCACAATCGCAAAATTCGCAGTCTTTGAGGCATGGGCAAGCTGTGCACCCAGTCCGCGTCCCATAAGGTCCATTTCCGTGCGGATGCCCGCATCACGCAATGATTTGGCAACCACAAGCACGCGGGTGCGCCCCTCGATTGTGCACACAAGTCCGACAACAGGAACAACCGCCGGTTGGATATCCCCAAGGGAGACCATCACCCGGTCAAACCCGATCGCAAAACCACAGGACGCCACATCATCACCGCCAAAGAGATGGGCGAGCCGGTAGGTTCCCCCGCCAAGGATCTGGTTCTCGGCCCCGAGGTTCTCCGCAAACCCCTCAAAGACCATGCCGGTATAGTAATCAAGTCCACGCGCAATGCCAAAGTTCAGGGAATATTTCACACCGGCTGCATCGAGCGATCCAATCGTCTGTTCAAATCGCTCTTTCTCCGGAATCGCGCCGGCAATCTCGAATGCTTCGACCAGATCCCGGGTATTGACCAGTGCGGTGAGGGAGGCTGCAAGATCCATCCTGTTTAAGGATTCGAGAGTTGCATTCAGCCCGTCATAATCCTTCTTATCTAGGTGTGCCCGCACCCTGCGCTGCATAGCCGGTTCGAGGTCTTTTACGAGATTTTTCATAAACGAGAGGTGGCCCACTTTCAGCTCATACCTAACACCGGTTGCATTGAGCATATCGGAGGCAAGCATAATCGTTTCCGCATCAGCTGCTGCCGTATCCGCACCGATCAGTTCGACTCCGAACTGCCAGAACTGGCGGTATCTTCCTTTCTGGGGGCGCTCGTACCGGAAACAGTCGGCAAAATAGCACCAGCGCAGTGGCTTTGGGGCAACCTTTGCCTCATTGATGTACATCCGGATCACAGCAGCAGTAATCTCCGGCCGAAGGGCAAGTTTTCTTCCCCCTTTGTCCTCAAAGACATACATCTCTTCGATGATCCCTTCACCGGACCTCATGGTAAAAAGTTCGAGATCCTCAAACTCGGGAGTGCAGACTTCCCGGTATCCATAGCAGCGCGCAACATCGCGTAGCTTCAACTCGACATGGCGGCGCGCCTCCATCTCATCCGGTAAAAAATCCCGCGTTCCTCTCGGTTTCTGGAGCATGGTTAAAAATCCTTATACTTTGTTGATCTGTATTTGTTATTTCTTCATCGCCTTAGGTCTTGGTACACTGCCAATGAACCGGGTGAAGGTATCTTCATTTCCCCAGACTTTCTCCCGCTCAATTCTTCCCTGCAGGTACATGGCAAGGAGGATCAGGCCAAGACCCAGTAATTCGAAATCTGGCATGGTAAGGGTAAATGCCCCGCCAAGGGATGCAAGAGCCCCATAGCCCACACCATGGTACGCCGCTTTCCGGTAGCCGGGCAGACCCGTCCTGAAATAGATCCGTGCATCCCGCAGCCAGAGAAACAGGACTGCGGCGGCACCAAACATTGCGACATAGATAAGATAGGACATGGCTATGAACTAACTTATTATACGCCGTTCCATATCTGTATTGTCAAAACCATGCCGCCCAATCAGACCGTGCAGGAAATTCTCTCACGTTACAAGAACGGTGAGTGCTCCCTTGATGAGGCAGCTCAAGTGATTGAAGGTCTTCGCCTCGAACACGTGGGGGAGTTTGCCTGTCTCGATCTGGGAAGGAGTGTACGGTGCGGTATGCCGGAAGTGGTACTGGCCGAGGGAAAGGATCCTTTGCATCTTTCGGAGATTGCCGTGCGGCATACAGAAGCATCCGGGCGCTGTGTGTGCACGCGCGTGAGCCCGGAACAGGTTGCACACATCCAGTCGTATGCCAAAAGCAGGAACATTTCTACAGAATACCGCGAGAGCGGCCGCGTACTGGTCCTGTCAAACGGACAATTGCCCCGCTCAACAGGAGGTATTGTTGCGATCATCACTGCAGGTACATCCGACATCCGGGTTGCAGAAGAAGCAAAAATTATCGCTGAGGAGATGGGCTGCACGGTGCGCACAGCATATGATGTCGGCGCCGCAGGCATCCACCGGCTCTTCCCGGCATTGAAGCCAATGATGGATGCGCATGTGTTCATTGTCTGTGCCGGGCGCGAAGGGACTCTTCCTGCAATCGTTGCCGGGCTGGTTGACAAACCGGTGATCGGAGTGCCCGTCAGCGTGGGTTATGGGTACATGGGTCAGGGTAGGGCAGCGCTTGCGAGCATGCTCCAGTCCTGCTCGGTTATTGCTGTTGTCAATATCGATGCCGGCTTTACTGCGGGTGCGTTTGCCGCGCGGATTGCGAATATGGGTGCGGGAGCGCAAGGAGGGCAACCATGAGACGAGGATTTTATATCGGACGGTTCCAGCCGTATCACAACGGACATCACGAGGTGCTCGAACATATAGCAAAAGAAGTAGATGAGATCATCATTGGTATCGGCAGCGCGCAGCTGTCCCATATGATTGACAACCCTTTCACTGCCGGTGAACGCGTGCTTATGATCACACGGGCGCTTGAATCGCTTGGCTGTCCCTATTACGTGATTCCTATTGAGGATATACAGAGAAACGCTCTCTGGGTTGCCCATGTCCAGTCGATGGCACCCCCGTTCGATCTCTGTTATTCATCCAACCCGCTCGTTGTCCGGCTCTTCACAGAAGCCGGAGTAAAAGTCCAGTCACCGGCAATGTATGAGCGCGACACGCTCAGCGGTACAAAAATCCGGGAGCGCATACTCAACGGCAAACCCTGGAAAAAACTCCTGCCCCCCGCAGTTGTTCAGGTGATCAAAGAGATTGACGGTGATGAGCGACTCTGCCAGATCGCACGCGACGATTAAACTAAAAATAGCAACAGGTATGCCAGGTCATGAATCAATGCAGGTGAAATGAATGTACAATTTTATAAAAAATCTCATGAATCCAAAAAAACCGGCACCAGTAGTTATTGCATTCAGTTCAAT
>JAURZP010000394.1 GCA_030653335.1 Methanoregula sp.
AATTTGTCCACAACATCATCCGGGTAATGACGGTACCCGACAGGGTTCTGCCCTCGCAGTAGCATCTGGATGGGTGTGTGTTTCAGTTCGCCTTTTAGTGCGCGCAGGCGATCCCAGGGATCATCGTTTAAAAACCGTATGCAGGTATCAAACGTGGCGCCGCCCCAGGCTTCAACCGAAAAAAAACCGCAATGGTCAATCTCCCGTGCAAGTGGGAGCATATCCTCGGTACGGAGCCGTGTCGCGATGAGCGACTGGTGGGCATCCCGTAGGGTGGTATCAGTGATCAGGATCTTTTTTGGAGCGGCAGGGTGCATCGGGTAAACCTCAGATGGCCGGCAGGAATTTATTCAGCCTCTTAAAATTCACCGGTAAAGTATTAAAAATTCACTAACGGGAATGAACGCTGAAAATCCCAGAATAATTGCAGCTATTGCCGGAATCAGATCGTAGTGTCGATACTTGAACTTCGGACAGAGCGAACCCCCGTTATAATATCCTCTCACTGCCATCAGGTCCGCAGTATCCTGTGTTCGGACAAGCGCGTCACTCACCAGTATGAGCCCGGCAGGTACGAGCATTTTTGCGCCCCATGGTTGTCCTTTGATCATCATCGCCATGTGGATACGATCAAGATCTGCTGCAAGAGATTCTGCCATCTGCATGGCCATCTCTGCAATCATACCCATCTCAAAACCTGCCCTGTTCCCCAATAACCATACCCCGAGATGCAAAAATTCTCCGGTTGCCCGCACACTATAGAGCCAGACACCGATAAGCACGATTGCGGTCATTCTGATGAGGTAGGATGGTCCATCCCCGCCACCAGCTGATATGAAGAATGCCGCAAGTGCGATTATCAGAATTGTTCCGGCAACCATCCGGATTCGCTTTATTTCCTGCAATCGTGGTGTAAAGACCAGCCACCACACAAATACTCCCATAGCCCCCGGCACACTGAAAAAAGCCACGATAGTGAGAAGGGTTGCTGTACCGATTCGCATCCTTACGTCCTGCATACAGCCTCCTGAAGATCCAGAGGTGAGATATTTTTCAGATCTCTTCCAGATGAGATGAGTTTTTTAATAAGCTTCGGGGCATGCTCCCAACGGGTAAGTGCACCAGGCATCTCCCCGCGATCGAACAACTCACCTTGTTGTATCTCCCAGATGTGATCTACCCTGGGAAAGCAGGTCTGTTCATGGGTGAAAAGGATTGTTATACCGTCGGTTCGGTGAGACAGGATTTCACATAATCGTTCTTTTTCTCTTGCGTCGAGTGAACTGAATGGCTCATCAAGCAGGAGAAGATCATACTTTTTTGCCAGTACACACGCAAGATGCAGGCGTTTTAATTCACCGCGACTCAACGTGAGTGGCGCTACATCACGCTTATCCATGAGATTTATTTCAGAAAGAACAGGTTCGCTGTCAAGTCCCCATGACCGGCATTCATCAGCAACTGT
>JAURZP010000400.1 GCA_030653335.1 Methanoregula sp.
TCTCTCAAAAAACAACCTGAAATATGTGTCAAAAAAAGTGATCAACAGAAGCCTGCTATTTCAACAGGTTTTATTCGGTTTAAAACGCTTATTTTTTGAAAACAAGCATTTTAATCGATATTTTTTCTGGATGTTGACACCCCTTCCCAAAAACCTGAAAATTGGATCCGGAATATGGTAATCGGAGGCCGAATTGCGCCCGGAATACCTCATGTCCCGGGCATCCGGATAACCCTTCACAATGTCGGGATTTCGAGGGTGTCTAAAATACTCCGGACCCCCTGTTCATGCAAATAATCCAGGAGTTTTCGATCGAACAGGGGGTCATTTTCACATAAACGGAGCCCATATTGGAGAGATACAGAAATCAAAGCCCGTAAAATGCCCGGATTAGGGGTTTTTTCGATTGGAGTTAACTCGGTTTTTTGTATGTGCTTTTTTAATGAGATAAGAAATTCAAATACTGTCCTTTATCGTTGAGTACATCATATGTCGTTTCTGAAAGTGAGGTTTCAATGAGAGCAACCATAGCGAGAGTGTCAGTTTCATCTGGTCTGTAGCAGACCTCATCCGCGATACGTTCAAGCGGGGCAAATACCAGGATGTCATTTTACCATTAACGGTATTACGAAGACTCGATTGTGTGCTGGAACCCACAAAGGATCATGTCCTCGAAACAAATACCCGGCTTAAAGGAAAACTGGAGAACCTCGCCCCACAGCTTCAGGCCGCTTCCGGTTATGCATTCTACAATACCTCACTCTATAATTTTGATAAACTTCTGGGAGACTCACCGAATCTAGCTGCTAACCTGAAAAATTTCATAAATGGATTCTCGGATAATATGCGGGAAGTCATTGAGAAATTTGATTTCAACAATACGATTGACAAACTGGACGAAGCCGGACTTCTCTTTCTCGTGGTTGAAAAATTCAAGAACATTGATCTTCACCCGGAAAAGGTCTCCAATCACGACATGGGATACGTCTTTGAAGAGTTGATCCGAAAATTCAATGAGGCTCTCAATGAGAATCCCGGTGAACACTTCACGCCCCGCGAAGTAATCCAGCTGATGGTAAATCTCCAGCTTGCTCAGGATATTGAAGCATTGAGCAAGAACCACATTATCCGGACGGTTTATGATCCCTGCTGTGGGTCCGGGGGAATGCTGACAACGGCAAAGGAACGGATTCACGAGATCAATGAGAATGCCGAAGCTCATTTGTTCGGTCAGGAAGTAAACCCGGAGACGTTTGCGATCTGCAAATCCGATTTGTACATGAAAAGTGCCGATGGACGTGATGCCGAGAATATTTTATTCGGGAGCACTCTTGCCGAAGACAAACACGCAGACAAACGGTTTGACTATCTTCTCGCAAATCCCCCGTATGGCAAGGACTGGAACCGGGACAAGGAAACAGTTGATGCGGAATTTGAGCGGGGCACGGCAGGCCGGTTCTGCGCCGGTCTTCCCCGCAGCGGTAACCGGAAAGATTGATGTTCGGGCAGAATCAAGGTAAGACTGATGGCAAGACCCGGGTTAGGCTTCGCTCGCTTCGGCATGGTGCTTGCGAGCTTCTGGCCGCTGTTTCTTTTATGGGCAATCAGGGGGTCTCCAGTAATAGAAGATTGGATTCTTTTCTTCTGTTGCGGATCACTCATCGTAATTCCAAATGCTCTTGTTCTGATACGGATTTACAACGCCCGTAGTCAAAATGATACAAAATTGATCACTGTCGAGAATGCCCAAGATCACCGGGATCATATTCTGATTTATCTCATAGCAATCCTGATACCCGTTTATTCGCTGCCGCTCGATGCATGGAGAAATATTGCCGCGCTTATAGTCGCGTTGATTCTTGTCATAACTATCTTCTGGCTCCTCGATCTCCATTACTTGAATCTCTTTTTCACAATTTTCGATTATAGGATATATACGATAAATCCTGACAATCGTTCTTCACAAACAGGAAGACGGGATAGTTTCGTGATAATTACAAAGAAGACCTCTCTCATCGATGGAGAAGAAATCAGAATGCATCGGATCAGTGACTCAATTTTTATCGATTTATCTTAAGGGGAAGGTTATGCCGGAAAATGAACTTAAAATTACAAAAAAAGACATTGAATTCGGAATTTGTCTGAAGAATGGAACAAATAACCAGTATTATCTCATTCCAACAGATGCTCACTTCAAGGAACTGCTCTTCCACATGCTTACCAAGACATATACAACGTGGAAAGAGACTGCAGAGACTGCCACCGTTTACAATCCTGCAGAAAAATATCCCCCGGTAGGGCGTCTCTCTCTTCCGTTAGATGATCCGATGGTAGAAAAAATCAAACAATTCTATGATCTTAAAAATATCACCACAGACTCAACAAAAATTAAGAATATCGCGAACCTGTCTGCATATTTTTGTATCTATCGGACCGAAGAGGGGAAAAAAATAATTGCGGTTCGAAGAGCTTTCCAGTTCAAGGTCGCGTCACACCAGAAATATATATTTTTAACCGACGACACCCTGAAGTGCGTTGATACAAAATTATTCAAAATCGATAATGATTTTGATTTCATTATCACAGAAGATGAAATCTATATTTTCAGAATAACCGGCTTTGAATATTTTGCCCATCTTGAAGAGGTCATCCTCGAAAAAGCCAGAGAAAATACCATACGGCTCGGAGAGAAATTGACATACATCAATATCGACCGTTTGAAAACATATACCTCCAAACATCCTCGGGCGGCCCGGCTCATCGCTTCTATTGTGGCAAGAGATGGTTTAGAACAAACCGATGAAAAACACCTGCGGTCACAATGTAAGGATAAAGCAGTAGAGATCGAAACTATCGATGGAAAACTTAGCCCATTAAAAGCGAACGAGAATAAATTTTTACATGTACTGGACCGGCGCAGATACACTATCCGTTTGGTCAAACATAAAAAGGAAATTTACGAAGCAGGTAGCAGGGATCAAGTACAATAAAAAAGAAAATGTTTAAAAAAATCAGACAACACCGTGTGCCTTGAGATATGCGAGATATTCCTCATAGTTTTTCGTGCAATCAATAAATCGCATCATCTCATTCTTTGATTCAAAATGGAGCTGCTTGTACATGACAGACAGCAGATCATCGGAAATATCTTTCATACTTCCATGCTGACCGATCTTTGTCCGAACATTCGTGATCTCATCGTTCGCATCTTTCAGGTAGAAATAGCAGTGATCGCTTTTTACGGCGACAAAGCCCTTCTTCAATGCAGCCTTCGAAAACTCACGCTGTTTGATCGGCATGATCAGCTTTGCACCGTGAGTTCGCCAAACTGCTGGGCGTATTCGTTCAAATCAAGATAGGTCTGGAGATTTCTTTTGATCTTCCGGGATTTTTCCGATAATAACGTATCCTTAAACGCAAGGTAACCGACGATGAGGGATTCAAGACTTTCCTTTAAGGAAGAAAGAGCCCGTTCGTACGTGGATCCGTATCCTGTTAAGGACAACTCTTCATTCGCCAGGCACCAGTGATTGTCCTTGTCATCATAGGATACCCGGATCGCAAGGGGCTCCCTGAAGGTAAACTCTTCAAGGGAATCCAGAATCATAGTATTAAATGGCTGGATATCCTTGACAACTTCCATCTCCTTTAACCGGGCTCTTCTGCTCATCACACCATTCACCGTTACTGACGACTTGAAGAATGCCCTGACATCCTTCTCCCAGTCTGCGGGATAATCACATTTTATCGTTTCACCTTCAAGGGTTTTGATGGTGAAGGATCGCGGGTCGTCTCCCTTGATGCGGGTGATGACGCCTTTGATCTCAATTGCTGACTTCCGGTAATATTCGGATATCAGGGTTTCAATGTATGCCTCGCGGTGTGAAGGTAATACTATGGGTTTTCTGGGCTTTTTTGTATCATAGCCAACCTTTACACAGAACTTATTTTTCTTGGAGAGCATTCCCCTGAAACTTTCAAGGAAGCGGATGATCTGCGACGGATCTTCAAAGTCGCGTTCGATCTTCTTACGGAACTCATCGGGACTATCAATCAGTGCGGTGATGAGGCTCTGGAGATCAAAAACCATCTCATCGAACACAAGAGAATCCTTGAACAGCTCGGTAGGAAAATCGAGCGGTTGAAACGCGACAGCTACACTACCTTTATTGACATT
>JAURZP010000402.1 GCA_030653335.1 Methanoregula sp.
CTCGAAGAACTCGAACGCATCGAAATCACGATACAAGAGAAGGAGCAGCGGGCTTTTCTGGATCAGGCAGATGCGCAGGATCTCCGCAGCAGGCACGATGAGATCATCGCTTCATGGAAAGCCCGGGCCGAGCGGGAAGGGCTCGACAATCTTATCGCAGAACGACAGCGGCAGGATATGATCGCATGGGTCTGCGATCCGCTGCCGAGCGGGATCCCAGCAGAGGCACAGGGGCGGGAGAGATGATCGCAGCATTGGATCTAAAATCCTCACTCTCCCATTTTACCGGGACTTCCCGGTACATCCGGGACCCGTTCACCGGTCTGATGCACACGGACGGGATCGGGCACCTGGCCGACCGTGCGGAGGCACACTGGCTGCTCTCCGATATCGGCGCGGTCTTCGGGCATCACCCGAAAGTCAAAGAAATGCCGTTCCAGCTGTGGACGCTCGTTGTTGATGAAGAGCGAAAAGCGATCCTGACCTGTCGTGAAGATTGTAATACACCGGCTATCTACGAGCAGAACTACGAATACACGGATTTCCCGGTCGGGACCTGGAAGATGTACCTTGTCGATGGCGTGCTTATGCTGCCATCGGAGTACTGAGGGTGCAGCATGCTGACCATGAAGGAGATACGGCAGCACAAAAGAAATCGGATCACCCTCTGGGGACTGTTGAAATATGCGAAATGGTGGTTGCACCGGATGAAGAAAAAAATCTTTTTTCGTTGCGGGTAAACGGTGGCCCGGACAGGGACACCATGACTCCTCAAGAGCCCTGCCGGGTTGGTCTAATATTCGTAGTACGGCATTATCTTTTTTGTTCATGCTGGCCCACCCAGGCACACAGCGCGACAGGTCGCTGATGCGCCCCGTAACCGCGCCGTGTAGCCATGACCCGCCCGGACTGCTGCCGTGTGCCTGTCCTGTTGAGCAGTCTTGATCTTCCTTGGCCCGCCCGATGCTCACGCGACACGGCGAAGGTCGCCGTGTTCCGGCTCGCATCCTCCCACCCGGACCGGGGCCCGGTTCTCTGGTTGACCGGAAAATGTGATTTGCATTGGTTGGACCCACCCGACAAAGCGATCGACGGGTCACTGATGTGCCCTGTAACCGTTGCTTTGTCCCCCGCCCGTACAAGAAGCCCGTCCTCCCTTCAGGGAGGTTATCCTGACCCGGCCCAGCGGCCCGAGGGAGCGCCGCTTCAGGGTGCGAAGGTAACGAACCGCATCAGCGGTGAGTCCGAGCCCCTGATGCGTCGCGCGGACGAGTCACTGAGCGTACTGCATGAGTACGATCCACAGCAACGAACATTCCGCGAAGCGGTATGTGAGGAGCGTGCGAGAGCAGCCGACGGCGACAGAGCGAAGCGATGAGCCGTGGGCGTACTGCATCTCAACAGGACAACTCCGGGAAAACAAGGAAGGTGATGTGAAGCGAATCGGAGTGCAGTGAGCGCAAGCGAGCGGAACGCAGATGAGTGAACATGACCGACCGATCTTCACTCCAGTAAAAAGGTCCTGGCGTAATTGTATTTGTCAGCCTGTTGATCGCCGCCCGCGTCGCACACTTCGCACATCTTCGCCGTGCTCGCCCCTGCTCCGCAACCGGCTCCCCTCATATTCCAGGTCAAAACCCCATTTTTCCGAGATCCCCGGAAAAAACGACCTCGCTAATGACCCTTTGTAGGGCAGATCTCTCCTCAAACGGGTAAACCACCGGATAAAAACAAAACGCGCTTTAAAGGGCCTTGGCGACCCTCGTTTTTCAAGCCCAATATAGCCGTATTTTGGCAAACAGGGCGAGATTAAGGCACTTGTTTTCACATTCCGGAACAAGACTGTTTTACAGGGGGTTTCCGGACCGGAAACCGGTAATCGGAGCCCGAATTGGGCTTGTTTTTCCCTAGGTTTATGACCTCCTGATACCAGGCATCTCCGGGGTGGGACAAATGCGGGGAAATGTCTCACACCCTCAGCAATAATTCCGACCGCCTGCTGAGTCATAAACATCACGGGCAGCACCATGAAATAAGGTCCGTAATACTTTCCAGACATGCTCACCCCTTCCGAACATATCAACCATCGCCAACGGGATCAATTTTGGCAGGAATGCAAACAGTAAACGGGTAAATTAACAGAAACTTAAAAAGAAAATTCTAATTACCGTTTTTAGTTCGTTTGAATGAATCAAATAAGCGATATGGGATAAAAAACCAAAACATTCACGTTGAGGTAAAATATAGTTACATACATTGACCTTTGCAGGTTGCAGCAACATTAGCGAGGAGATTACTATGGGTTATATAGGAATATCACAACGCAATCCAACCTGCTACATTTTCCTTATTGATCAATCAGGATCGATGAGTGAAGTAATTGCAAACGAACCCGGCAGAATAAAGGCTGATGTTATAAAAGATTTGATCAATCGGTTTCTGATGAATTTGGTCCTAAAATGTACAAAAGAGGATGGAGTTCGGGATTTTTTTTATGTAAGCGTCATTGGTTACGGCATCAATGTCGGTTCCGCATTTATTGGGCCTCTCGCTAACAAAGATCTCGTTCCATTAAGCGAGATTTCATATCTGCCGGCTCGTATTGAAGAACGGTTAAAAGAGGATGGGGCTGGTGGTGTCACTAAGTCCAAATTCCCGGTATGGTTTGATGCTGTAGCAGATGGTCAGACACCCATGTGCCAGGCTTTAAATAAGGCAAAAGGACTTCTTGAAGGTTGGCTATCCCAACATCCCAATTGCCATCCTCCGATTGTGATTAATATCACTGATGGAGCAGCAACAGATGGCAATCCATTAATTCCGGCAGAGGAATTAAAAAATCTCAAGAGCCGTGAGGGGAATGTCTTACTCTATAATATTCATCTATCGTCTAGGTCTGCGACAACCATAATATTTCCGAATAGTGACGCAAAACTCCCAACGCAATGTGCTCATCTACTGTATTCGATGTCCAGCCCATTACCAGATTACCAGATAAATTATGCAAATAAGGCACATGAGATGAACCTTGATAAAAATTGCCGGGGGTTTGTATACAATGCCGATCCCATTTCGGTATTTTTGGCACTGGATTTAGAATAATGAACCAAATAAAAATTATCAGAAAAACCAAAACATTCACATTGAGGTAAAATATAGTAACATACATTAGTCTTTGCGTGAGGCAGTAAGACTGGTGAGGAGAAAATTATGGGTTTTGTAGAAATTTCACGGAGCAATCCAACATGCTATATTTTCCTTATTGATCAATCAGGATCGATGAATGAAGTAATTGCAAATGAACCTGGCAGATTAAAGGCAGAAGTTTTAAAGGATATTGTCAATCGGTTTCTGACAAATTTAGTATTACTTTGCAAAGATCCAAAGGGACAAGTGAAGGATTATTATTATGTGAGCGTCATTGGTTACGGACTTAATGTTGGTTCAGCATTTATCGGTCCTCTCGCGAACAAAGATCTCGTTTCATTAAGCGAAATTGCAGACAAGCCTGCCCGCATTGAAGAACGCCTTAAAGAAGATGGTGCTGGAGGTGTCACTAAGACCAGATTCCCAAGATGGTTTGATGCTGTTGCCGATGGTCAGACACCCATGTGCCAGGCTTTAAATAAGGCAAAAGGACTTC
>JAURZP010000425.1 GCA_030653335.1 Methanoregula sp.
CCTCTACAAAGGTTGCTTTTCCGGCCTTCTCACCGATGACACCCCAGTTACCGCAGGCGAGATCTGCCTGCCTTGGGATCTTATACTTGCAGCGGCGGCAGTTGCTGCGCCGGCCGTAACCTGCTTCTTCGAGTTCGTCTATGGAGATGCCCTTGTGGCCGCCTTCGTACTCGATGATGAACTGGCCCTTGTCGATCTCTTCTTTGTGGACCTTGTCCGGGTCAACACCGAATTTATCGGCAATCATTTTGCGGGCGCTGATCGGGCTGACCGAACCACCGCAGTTGACACCGATCATGATGATGTTGTCCAGGTTGATCTGTTTGCGTCGGGCAAGCTCGATAAAGCCCATGGTATCGCAACCCTTGACAGTCACACCGATCTTCATGTTTTTTGCGCCATCAAGGAATTTCTTCACATATTTTGGCAGCAGGAGGGTACCGCAGTGAAGGGAGCCGGCAGTTTTTGCAAGTTCCTTTGGATCCTTAATCAGGACCGGCTGTGCATCGTAGAGGTCCGCACCCTTGGTGATCACAAGGACTGCATCGACAGCTTTTGATTCGAGCGCGAATTTCCAGAGTGCGGTGACTGCGCCACCGAGTTCTGCATTCTTCTTGATATCTGCGTCATTTGTCCATGCGTAGAGCATATCGCCTTTCATTGCCATGTTACTTCACCTCCGCAATCTTCTCTATCCGCACAGCACAGGCCTTGAACTCCGGAATACTTGCAGTCGGGTCAAGTGCATTGTTGGTAAGTACGTTTGCAGCACATTCCGCATAGTGGAAGGGTAAGAAGACAACACCCTTCTTGATATTCTTGGTTACACGGGCGCCGATTTTGATATCGCCACGGCGGGTGATGGCCTTGACCATCTCCTTGTCCCTGATGCCGAGAGCAGCCGCATCCTCCGGGTTGATCTCAATCCAGCCGGTGGGTTCCTCGCTCTCGAGGTCCGGTGAGCGGCGGGTCATGGTACCGGTGTGCCACTGCCAGATGCAGCGTCCGGTGGTCATGATGAGCGGGTAGTCCTTGTCCGGGACTTCTGCCGGGGGTTTCCACTCGATTGGCGTAAAGATGCCAAGACCGTCCGGGTGGGTAAACTTCTCCTTGTGCAGGATCGGGGTTCCCATGTGCTCTGCAGTCGGGCAGGGCCAGTGGAGTGCCTCGGGCTTCTCGAGCCGTGCATAGTTCATGCCCCCATAGGACGGGGTGACCTTCGAAATTTCGGTAAATATTTCTTCGGCGCTCTTGAACGGGAACTGTTTTTCAAATCCCATTGCTTTTCCGAGCTCGCAGAAGATCTGCCAGTCCGCCTTTGCCTGGCCGGGCGGGTCCTGGGCCTTTCTCCACTTCTGGACGCGGCGCTCGGTGTTGGTCTGGGTGCCGTCCTTCTCGGCAAAACAGGCAGCAGGGAGGACAACGTTTGCGAACTTGGCAGTCTCGGTCATGAAGATATCCTGGACGACCATGAACTCGACATTCTTCATTGCTTTCTCGACGTGGTGGAGGTCCGGGTCGGAGATCATCGGGTTCTCACCCATGATATAGACACACTTGACCTTGCCGGGTTCGTCAGCGAGTGTGTTGATCAGCTTGGTGACGGTCAGGCCGACTTTGCCCTCGGCAATCGTGCAGCCCCATGCATCTTCCATCTTTTTCTTCATCTCGGGGACGATGACTGACTGGTAACCGGAATACACGTTTGCAAGCGCTCCCATGTCGCAGGCGCCCTGCACGTTGTTCTGGCCACGCAGTGCACAGATACCAGTACCGGGTCTTCCAAGGTTGCCGGTCAGCATCTGGAGGTTTGCAATAGACTTGACGTTGTCGACGCCGGTCGTGTGCTGGGTGATACCCATCGAGTAAAGGATCGTGGACTGTCCGGATTTGCCAAACCATTCTGCCGCTGTGATGAGGTCCTTTGCGGGAATACCGCTGACCTTCGAGACGTTCTCAGGGCTGTAGGCATCCTTCATCACGATCTCTTTGACCTTCTCGAAATCCTTGGTCCGGTTCTTGACGAAGTCCTTGTTCTCCCAGCCGTTCTTCAGGATCTGCTGCATGAAGCAGTTAAAGATGGCAACATCGGTTCCTGAATAGAAGGACATGTACAGGTCGGCCTGTTTCCCGGTGGGAGTAAGACGCGGATCTGCATAGATGATCTTTGCGCCGTTCTTCTTTGCCTGCATCACGCGGCGTCCGATCAGCGGGTGGGTCTCAAACGTGTTGCTGCCAATAATAAAGACGCACTTTGACTCGGCAATATCAGCAATCGACTGGGTCATTGCCCCGGAGCCGAATGCACCTGCAAGACCGACAACCGTTGATGCATGGCAGAGCCGGGCGCAGTGGTCAATGTTGGGCGTCTTTAAGACTGCCCGGGCGAACTTCTGCATCAGGTAGTTCTCCTCGTTGGAGACACGGGCTGATGCGAGACATGCCATCTCATCACCCTTGTAGGACTTGAACTTCGATGCGATCAATGCGTATGCCTCGTCCCAGCTGGCTTCAACAAATTTCCCGTCCTTTTTGATCAGCGGTTTTGTAAGGCGATCCGGGCTGTTGATGAATTCATGCGCATATGTTCCCTTGGGGCAGAGCTTGCCTTCGTTCACTGGGTTGCGATTCCAGGGAGCGATGCCGACAACCTTCTTGTCCTTGACAACAAGGTTAAAGCCGCACCCGGTTCCGCAGTACGGACATGTGGTTGGTACGTATTTTACATCCATAGTAATACCTACTATAGTTGAAAATCTGGTTTTCTCACTTTAAATCTTTTGATTTAATATTGGAAATTTCAATCGAATGTCTTTGTTTAATCTCGCTTGGCAATTAACTTTCCATAAAAAAAAATGATAAGCATTAAACCTAAGTTTCATGAGATTGTGAGATTTCCTTATGATCGCATGGCTTAAACCTCCAAAAAACGCCACTATCAGGTTTTTTGGCAAAATTTTTGGA
>JAURZP010000432.1 GCA_030653335.1 Methanoregula sp.
ACTCGTTGACCAATTAAAAATAATGGGGTTCAAAAATTTGTTTGAAGAAAAGAGGTTGTGCCAAGTGTAGGTTATAAATCTACAAACTTAGGTATATATTCTCTTTCAAAATTTATTTGCCGGAATGACTGTAAACATTTCCCAATCTTACAATAACGAATCAATAGAAAATCCTGCATCGATAACCACGCCTGTGCCATCATCTCAACCCAATGCACCAGAAAGATCAGCAAACCCGGTTTCGACCATCATTGCAAATACCCAGACCGATGCAATCACTTATTCCAAACCCACTCCACAAATTATTGATTCAGATGCATTATCCGATGAACATCTTATCTTGCGTAATTATTCATGGAAGTATAAAGGAATACAATGGAACTGGAGTGGCAGTTTTTCTAAAGCCGGGTTCGATTATTACCGGAGCAGACCCCACAACCGGGAAAACAATTATGCTGCATATGCATTATCCGATTATGACCGTCAACTGACAAAAGACATCGTTCAAATATTTAAAGAAGCCGGAGAAGAAAAAAAATTTACAGATTATGATACGATAATGAATATCGTTTCTTTTGTCCAGTCTCTTAACTATACTTCAGATAAAGTGACTACCGGTTATGATGAGTATCCCCGGTACCCCGTTGAGACATTGATCGATAATGGCGGGGACTGCGAAGATACGGCTATACTGACTGCTGCTTTACTTCATGAACTGGGATTTGGTGTCGTATTGATCCAACTGCCAGAACATATGGCTGTTGGCGTAAAAGGTTCTGATACACTGCAAGGCACCTACTATGACTACCAGGGATCGCGCTATTATTATCTTGAAACTGCCGGATCTGGTTGGAAAATCGGGGAATTTCCTGAGGAATACAAAACGGAAAGTGCACGTATTTTACCTTTGGTCCAATTACCGAGAATGGATTTGAACTGTAAGACCAATGTAACAGATTTCGATCGAACGTCTGTATATTACCGCACCCGTTGCGATATTGAAAATATTGGCGTAGGTACAGCAAAAAATCCCCGCCTTTATATTGCTGCTCTTGCATTGGATCAGGGTGCGGATCTTATCTGGAAGCCGGATAGTAACATTCGTCTTGATGATTATGCCGAAGGAACGAAAGGATACGCAGAGGCAAGTCTGAAAATTCCAAGAAATAAGATGTCGCAGATAAAATGTGTATTATCTGGGGATAATTTTGAATCATTGACTGCACTATCAGCCACTTTTACCAGCTGATTTTTAAGAACACTCTGAAGTTTTTTTTGGTATTTGCTATTCGGATTTGTAGAGAGCCTAAGATCCTGACCAGAATTGTATCCGGTTGTGTTCTTGTTTATCTGCATGTGAATTACATACGTCCACATGTCTTTTGATGAATTGCAAATCTTTCTGAATTAGGACTTACGCAAATTGACCATTTTGATAACTGATTTCGGTATACTCTGAAAGATATTGCTATTTGACGTTGCCAAATTTTGATACGCTGATGCATATTGCGTAACTCCTATGAATGGAGAGATATTCTAAGAAAAGATCTAAAAATTTGGGGAGTTTAATATTTTTTACGTGCTATGAAATATCCTACAATACCAATGATACAGATGATAAAGACACCCGGCATCATGGGGCTTTTAGTTGTGGGTTTTACCGAGACCGTGGCTTTAATCTGAGTAACGGCTGCAGTCGGGGTCTGGATTGCTCCCACTGCAGGCGTTCCCATCTGGCCGAACGTCAGCGGTGTGGGGCTGGCTGTTCCGCCCAGTGGCTCAACGATATAGAATACTGAGAAGACACCCGTGTGTGTCGTAGTCCCGGTAACTACATGGCTGCCATCAGCGGCCGTAGTCACGGTTGTCGCGCTTTCAGTGGACCACATTTTACTCGGAGCATCAAAGGCTGCGATAACAATGCCTGCGGTATTTCCGTTGGTCACTTCGAGAGCCTGCGTCCACTGGTCCTGGGAGAGTGTGAAAGAGATCGTTACGGGTTTGGAGAATGTGGCCCCCTCAGGAGTTGTTACGATAGAACTTCCCGAGTAGAACCAGTCTCCAGGGCTTACATCTGAACGGTTAAACGGAATCAGATCTGCAGCCGATACTGCTGGCACGAGAACCGCAAGGCAGATCATACAGATGATTCCGATAATTAATGTTGTTGCTTTCTTCATTATAATCACACCACAGTATATATATTATAGGTAAAAGTTCGTTGAGTTGAAACCACATGTCCATTCACAAAGCTATAATGTGGCGCAGTAAAGCTTTGAGTAGTAGTAACGATATTAAACCCACCTATTCCAACGTTAGTTACGGGATTACCCGCAGGTGTAGTAACAGTGGTTCCCGGGCTGAAGCTGACTGTTCCGCCTCCGACATTAACGGAAGGTGACCCCGTAATCGTCCCCCCAGCACCTGTTGTTACTGTCGAGGTTGTAAGGGATGCTAATGCTACTGGAGCTACTACTACTGGAGCTACTACGGGTGCTACTACTGGAGCTACTGGTCCACTGGGGGCGGCACCGCCACCGCCACCTTCAGAGCTTGCTGGAGTGGGAGTGGGTGGGGGGGGGCGGGCGATTATATTGACGTTCGTGTTCAGTTTGTCTGCGCCACCGGATCCATCATTTACAATTATCTGAAGAGTTCCTGTACTTACACCTTTTACTGTGAAATTGAGGTATGCAGGACTTGGATTTGTTGAAACAGAGCCATTCGCGAGATAGCTAATTCCGACCGCACTTCCAGAAGTTAATACATCATTTGCTAATGTAATAGTATATGCCCCTGCGGTTATGTCTGAACTAGTGTTGATGTGATTCGTAGTAGCAGCAATTGCATTACTTTTTGATACACCATTTACGGTCAACGTAGTCGTGCTGGCTGTTGCCGTTGTTGTTGTTACATTTACTTTTGCTTTACCGGTGTTGAATGAAAACGGCATGTTGAATGTATCAAACGTGACTGTATTACCAGTTGCTACCAGATTTGTTGATATCAGCTGTACACTGACCACGTCATCAATAGCAAGAGTGCTAATAGTGAGAGAAACTTGACCGTCAGGATAAATAGTCCCTCCCGAAGTGAGTGCCGCCGTATAGGCCGAAACTGCCGGAATCCCAGTTAACAGAATTACGGATATTACAATAACAAAGAGTGTAAAACTCTTTTTTCCAGGTTCAAATTGTCTCATAATTTTTTTACAACTCCCATACCATAAAAACCAATGTAATACCATTCCTTTTTTCAAATATATTAATGATTCGATTGCCATGTCGTTTTCATTACACTACCTGCACTTAAGGCCGTGTTTTCAAATACAAGTACACTTAAGTCATAAGAAAAGAAATCAGAGTATTATATATGACAACGGTGAAAATTACTTCCCCTGTTCAATCCGGGCGCGATAAGTCGATAGACTCTTCATTAGTTCCTGTGGAGATAGTGCGGAGTATGATTCGTGACGTTGGTAGATATCACGTAAAAGATGCCCGTATGATATTAAATTCACGGTTCAAAGGAAAATTTGGCGACATAGTTCATGAATCCAGAAATGAATAAACTTTTTTTTCCTTGATACCAGCGCATTTTTCAAGGAATATCATGATGAAGAGGGTTCTGATCATCTTCATAGTATTTTTAAGCAGGTTATAAATGGCAGTGTTATCTTGTGTATCTCAATCATAACTATCAGCGAAGTTTTAAATGCGCTGGATAAAATCAGAAAAAGACGGATTATTTCTGCATCTGAATGTCAAATTATTGCTGATGTGATACTTTCTGATATTGTAGAACTGACAGAACAAGGAAGAATGGAGATCCATGAGTTGAAAGCCTCTATTATTCGTGCATCATGGGATCTGATCCTCACAAATCATCTATCGGCAATAGATGCTATTCAGGTAGTAACTGCTCATGAGTCCGGTGCAGATTTTTTTCTGGCTGCTGATCGATATCTGTTATCCCAGATGCAGGAAATCGGACTTAAAACATGGAATGTCGAAGAAAATTTATGAGATCTGATCATGTCCTTTCGGGCAATCGGCAGGAATGACTCGATTGTTACATACATAGAGGCAGAACCCTTCACCACAAAAGTGAAACACATGGACTTTTTATAAAGCAGTCCGGGACTTAAAACATAATCCCAAAGTAAAACCGGAAGAAGACATCAGATGGACGGTTGCGTGGATGAAGGAGTATTACCGCACGGGAAAGTGATGAAAATTATATAAATTAAGCCCCCCATTAATTTTCTTAATTTTCTTAATTTTCTGTTGTGGTGGAATGATCTCGACAAAAAATCCATACAGCGCCGAACACCCGGTTCCTCCGGATAAATTTGCCGGACGTATACACCAGATTGGTGAGTTTGATCTTTTTCTTGCGGATACTGTTGAGGGAAACCCTAAGAATTTAGCAATTCTTGGTGGATGGGGTATCGGCAAGACTTCACATCTCCGGGCAGTCAAACACCGTGCGAAAGAAAAAAATTGCGCAGCAACCATCCTCTGATGCCCGAGATGCCGGAGATCCAATCCGGTGGGAACAGTACACTCGTCACCTTGTTTTCAACGAAAAAGAATTTTTTGAATGAAGAACTTGAGATGCTGAGTGAAAGGCAACGGAAAATCATAGACTACTTAAAAAAGCACGGTAATATTTCACGAATCATATGTATGGATTTACTGGGAGTTTCCAAGAATACGGCTAAAAGGGAGTTGACAGGACTTGTCGCGAAAGACATGATCGAACGGGCTTTAAGTTGGCAGCGCGGTCTATTATGTCCTTAAATAATGGGCCGCAAATGGACCGCAAATGCGACGCAAATAAGTCGCAAATAAGTCGCAAATAAGTCGCAAAATTGATCTTAGCCGATGTTCTGATCTGACCAAAATGTTATGATGTAAACAACCTTTTGGACAGAGCACGCCCGTACAGATCTTTTCATGGCAAAGCAAATTGACGAGAGAGATATACCCAATAACCTGCACGAGTATACAATTGGTGGGTTGTCCAATGAGGATATACGGATTCATGGATAGCCGATTGAAGTACTAGTCATAAATAAAAGAATGGGTTATATGTATCATGGGTATGCGAAGCGGTTGCACGGGGATGTTTCTATGAGGAACGGGATTGTGGACCCCCTCATTCTTGAGGATATTATCCATCGGATTGTTGCCAGTGCAAGTCCCGAAAAGATTATTCTTTTCGGTTCTGGTGCACAGGGAGAAATGGGGCCTGATAGTGATATCGATCTCCTGGTGATAAAGAATGGGGAATTTGATGCAGGTGCACTCACGGAAGAGATATACATGCAGCTGATCGGAGTTGGTCAGGCTGTTGATGTTGTTGTTGTTTCTGCCACCGATGCAAAGCGGTACAGGGACTCGCCGTATTTTATTGTGTATCCTGCCCTCCAGCAGGGCAGAGAGGTGTACAATGCCGGACAGGTATCCTCCTGAAGATCCACGGGAGTGATTGAATAGGGCGCGTTCGAATCTTGTTCTTGCAAAAAATGAACATGGTGCCGAAGTATATTTTGAAGATCTCTGTTTTAACGCTCAGCAGGCAGCGGAAAAAGCAATTAAAGCAGTTTTTGTTTATCATCAGATCCCTTATCCGTATATTCACGACCTGGCGGCACTCGTTACTATTCTCATCAAAAAGGAAATTATTGTCCCAGATACGATACAAGAATCCGCAAAACTTACCCGGTTTGCCATTGCGACACGATACCCCCAGATCCTCGCTCCCGTGAGCGAGCGGGAATATCAGCGGGCAATAGAGATTGCTGATGAAGTCATCCGCTGGAGTGAACGTGAAATTACTTTTCAGGAAATCACAGTAATCCCACTTTCGATATTTTTTCACCTGCGAATCAATCACGGTACACGCATCCATGATAAAAGTCGAAGGGATCTAGAAAACAGTTCAAGCTCTTCCGCTCACCGGCTGACCGGCACGAGGGAGATCGTGTTTGAGGAAATCATATCACAAGGATTTCGTGGCGCCCGGCAACATATACTTTGAGATTGGCGCCGTTACGACGCTTGGCATCATCAGGCAGGACGGCACCAATTTGCAGGTCGTGTAAGAACATTGGCGAAAAGTCCCTGCTGAATAACAGATATCAACAGTTTGTCATATCAATTTTGTTAATCTGAAATCGTGCACCTTTTCATAAATCCCATAATCGAGTCTTTGTATCTTATGCACAAGGAAACTTCCCGACCTCAATCATTTATTGTTGGGATCAAAAGGTAATATCCGGATCCCGGGTTCCGGAAAAAACCCCATTTTTCCCATCCCGATAGCCCATAGGTCATCTCAATACCGATCTGCCTCCCAATAGCATCCATTAGCGTACATTTTT
>JAURZP010000433.1 GCA_030653335.1 Methanoregula sp.
GGGTACCGTCATTACCCGGATGATGTTGTGGACAAATTCGTTTCGGCAGCGCATAAAAATGGTGTGGATATCTTTCGTGTGTTCGATGCCTTAAACGACATCAGGAATATGAAACGCTCGATGGATCAGGTAAAAAATGTCGGAGCGCACCTGCAGGGCACACTTTCCTATACGACAAGTCCTGCCCACTCCACCCGGACATTCATCGATATGGCCCATGAACTCTATACGCACGATTGCGATTCGATCTGCATCAAGGATATGGCAGGGCTCATCATGCCGGCAGCAGCACGGGAGCTGATCACCGGCATCAAGAAAACGGTAGACATTCCGATATGCCTGCATAGCCATTCAACAAGCGGGGTTGCTCCGATGAGCTACCAGTCTGCAATTGATGCGGGGGTTGACATACTGGATACGGCCATGTCACCCTTTGCCATGGGAACCTCCCAGCCACCAACCGAAAGTGTAGTGGCATCACTCATTGGCACCCCAAGGGAGACCGGGATCGACTTGATCAAACTCCGTATCGTCCGCAATATCTGCATGCAGATACGGGAGAAATACGCGGGTTTGGTAAGTCCGATATCAGAGCGCGTGGACAGTGATGTGCTCATCTACCAACTCCCTGGAGGGATGATCTCGAATCTGGTCTCGCAACTGCAGGAACAGGACGCACTGGATCGCATGGAAGAAGTGCTGGCAGAGATCCCCCGAGTACGAAAAGATCTCGGTTACCCGCCACTTGTGACTCCCACCAGCCAGATTGTCGGAACACAGGCAGTCCTCAATGTACTGGTGAATGGTCAGCGATACCGGAACGTGACAAAAGAGGTCAAGGACTATATGCACGGGCTCTATGGCAAGTCCCCGGCACCCGTAAGTGATGAGATCCGAACCCTGATCATTGGCAATGATAAAGTTGTTACAGTCCGTCCTGCTGACCTGCTCGAACCTGCATACGAATCCATGAAAGCAGAGGCAGAAAAAGCAGGACTCATAAAAAAAGAAGAAGATGTCCTGACGTACATCCTCTACCCGGCGATTGCCCCTTCGTTTCTCAAAGGCGAACGAAACAAAGAAGAGATTCCACAGAAACATTCGGTTACAAAATCCACATCAGAGGTACCCAGTCAGATGGAGGTGGAGGTGGACGGAGAAGTCTTCTCAGTCCGCATTGTATCAGTAGGCGGCAGCAGCGTGAATGTGACAAGTGTTCTTCCTCAAAAGATTCCACGGGGAGAAGTCGCCGGCGGTATCAAGAGCAACATGCAGGGCATGGTATTGCAGGTGCTCGTCAGCCGCGGGGCAACGGTCAAAAAAGGAGACACCCTGCTCGTTCTTGAAGCCATGAAGATGGAAAATCCCATTCACACTCCGGTCGATGGCAAGGTGAGGGAGATCTTTGTCGATACCGGTGATGTAGTCCAGAACGGCGATGTGCTGCTGGTGGTGCAATGAAATTTTTTGAAAAACTCTTAATCGCCAACCGGGGCGAGATCGCCATCCGTGTCATGCGTGCATGCCGCGAGCTCGATATTGAGACGGTTGCCATCTACTCTTCTGCTGACAAAAATGCACTGCATGTCAAATACGCAGATGAGGCATTCCATGTCGGCGATGCCCATCCTTCCAAAAGTTACCTGAACATGGAGCGGATTGTCGACATTGCCAAAAAGAGCGGGGCCGAGGCCGTGCATCCGGGATACGGGTTTTTAGCAGAAAATTACCGGTTTGCCAAACTCTGCCAAGATGAAAATGTCATCTTTGTCGGCCCGCGCTGGAAGACTATCAAAGCCATGGGATCGAAGATCGGCAGCAAACAGATGATGCAGGATGCCGGTGTTCCGGTGATTCCGGGCACTGAAGGCGGGATAAAAAATACTGATGATGCAAAAAAGGTTGCCGCAGAGATTGGTTACCCGGTGATCGTCAAGGCAAGCGCCGGAGGTGGGGGCATCGGTATGCAGATTGTGCAGGATGAAAAGGCACTCGAAGATGCCATCAATGCCAGCATGCGCATTGCCCAGTCTGCCTTTGGTGATGCCACAGTATTTATTGAGAAATACTTAGTAAAACCACGGCACATCGAATTTCAGGTGCTTGCCGATGAGCATGGCAATGCCGTTCATCTCTATGACCGTGAATGTTCGATCCAGCGCAGGCACCAGAAATTAATTGAAGAGGCACCCTCTCCGATAATGACTACGGAACTGCTCGAGCGGATGTCCAAATCAGCACTTAAAGTGGCAGAAGCATCGGACTACACCAACGCCGGGTCAGTTGAATTTCTCTACAGTGAGGGGAATTACTATTTCATGGAGATGAACACCCGCCTCCAGGTAGAACATACGATTACCGAGTTTATCACAGGAATCGATCTGGTCAAGCAACAGATAGCAGTTGCAGCCGGTGAATCCCTTCCTTTTTGCCAGGAGGATATTTCTATCCGGGGTCATGCGATTGAATGCCGTGTCAATGCAGAAGACCCGCTCAATAATTTTGCAGCGGATCCCGGTAAGATTATCCGCTACCGTTCTCCGGGAGGACCCGGAATCCGGGTGGATAGTGGTATCCACATGGGTTACACAATACCGGCAAATTACGATTCCATGATTGCAAAACTCTGCGCATGGGACAGTACCCGGGCAGAGGCAATAAAAAGGATGCGCCGCGCGATCTCTGAATACATTATTCTCGGCATAAAAACCACGCTCCCCCTTCACTATGCGATCATGAACAACCAGCAGTTTGTAAAAGGAAACACTCATACACACTTCCTGCAGGAGGAACATATCTTCGATACTCTTGAGCGGTATACCCGTGATGAGGAAAACCGGATGCAGACACTTGCGGGATCTTTTGAGCAGGGAAAAAAAGTTGCTGCAATAACTGTTGCAGTCAACCAGTACCTGCAGCGAAAAACGGAATAATGCACGTTTTAACGGTGCATCAGAACCTTTAATAGTTTTTACGGCGTTTTCATTATGCAAATTTGTGCTGCGGTGGCCTAGCCGGTTAGGGCGCCAGACTCATAGGGTTTACAAGAACGTTTTTCATTGCGTTCGGACTTTGAGACATCTGGAGATCGGGGGATCGTAACCCTCCCGCAGCATACCACTTTATTGCAGTTTTTTTCTTAATAACACGCTCATTTCTCATTCTGATTGGCAAATATGCAGTGAATTTTCACCATTTTGTTTTTATGGGGCGATATATTTATTTACCGTTTAATCAAACACCATGTGTTAATTCGGGTGAAATGATGCTTTTTGCAAATGTAGTTGTTGGATTGGCCCAGTTGGTTATTGCCATTATCTTTGCCGTTGTGGCACTGTATATCGGCTTTGCGGTGCTCAGTAAGATCACCAAAGATCTTAATGAGGAAAAGGAACTAGCAAAGGGAAATGTCGCAGTCGGTATCCTTGTTGCATCAGTCTTTGTTGCCATTGCGCTTGTTGTCCAGTCGGGCGTTTCCGGACTTTCCGTTGGAATCAATAAGGCCGTGAGCATGGGAATCTTATCTATTGATGGTCTGCTCGCAATCGGTATTGCATTCGTCCAGCTTATCCTTGGTATTGTTCTCGCTGTCGGGGCGATCTACCTTGCACTCTATATTTTAGACAAACTGACAAAAGGCGTTGAGGAATTTGAGGAGCTTAAGAAAGGCAATGTTGCAGTAGCAATCGAGATGGCCGGTGTAATTATTGCCGTTGCAGTCATTATTCAGTCCGGTGTTATTGGCATCACTTCGGCAATAGTATAATCTTATTTTTTTCGTACTCGGGTTATCTCATGGATTTTTTGTATCATTTTCTTTGAGGCAGAGGAGAGACCATCAATGCAAATGACACTTCACAAATCAAAACTATTTGACTTGCCATGACCTTTTTATCTCACCAATCAGTTAACTGCCGTTTTTCCCAACCCAACAACCCGTAGGTCATCTTAGTGACGATCGGTCTCCTAATAGCGTCTGTTAGCGTAAATTTTAAAACGGATATATCCCCCGGCTTGCCTCAGATCCCACCAAAATAGCGAGTCCCCAAATCCGTGTGACGGAATTCCCCATTTTCTGCAACCTGAATCTGCTACGGCCAGCCAAAGAGCATCATGGGGTGAGCACCCTCACGACGGAGAGGCACTCCCGCAGGAAACCTCCCGACCCCATCCCCCACCATGGGATCAAAAGGTCATATCCGGTTCACGGGATCCGGAAACCCCCCGTTTTCTTAACTCCCGTATCGGTTTATCGTCTGGATAAGTTCGGCAAAGCCTTCCATCTCCATCGCGAGCACCTGATCGCGGGTCATACCCATGCTGGTTTCTGCATCCGCAGTCAACGTATCCGGCCCACGAATCACATCACGCTCCACACCATCTCCTGATAGTATTTCCTGCGCTTCAGGGTCAAACACGAATGCCCGCCCGGGGATGATAACCGCGCGTTCGAGAGCAGATATATTGAGGTGCTGAAGATCTGCTACCGTGATAAGACATGCGATCTCCTTTTTCACTGGAACAACGGGAACTTTGGAGCCACAGGCAGAGAGGATTTTTTCAATATAAGGTGCTGCCACACTCCCGCTGACAACCGTTGCCCTCCGGTTTACATGTGGGAGTTTTTGGATCAGTTCCGTTTCGCTTATAATCGCAAATGGCGATCCAATATCCGGATCCCAGAGGGGTGTTCCGGAGATTTTCATATCGAACTTCCCACTCAAATCCGCGATAAGATCCCGGAATGATTCAACAGTCTGAACCTGCTGATTTTTGATAATCGGACCATTTCCCAGGATCAAACCCTGTTCAGTTGCATTTGCAAACCGCATCAGGATTAATCCTTTTGCTCCACTGGCATCCAGCCATTCACATGTGTGTTCGAGTACCTCTCCATCATTGATCCCCGGAAGGATAACTGCAGCCGCATATACATCAGCAGACTCACACAACCGTTCCACAATTCTTAACGAGGCTTCAGGAGTTGGATCATGCATGTAACGCTTACGAAGAGCTGGGTCTGATGCAAAGACCGTAAACGATATTTCTGAAAGACCATTATCGATCAGGAGATCGGCAACTGCCGGATCATCCCAGCCTTTGCCGCTGGTATAGCCAATATGGAGCGGTGCCTCCATACTGCCAAGCAGTTCGATGAGTTCAGTGAAGCGGGGATAGCAGCTTGGATCGCCTCCCCCGCTGATGGTGATCCGATCGATCTCTCCTCTTTTTGTCTGGAGGTTTGCAAGAACTTCATCTGCGATGGTTTTAAGATCCTTAAATCCGCTGTACTCTTCCTTGACGCCGCGTGTGCAGTAATCGCATCCTTTTTTGAACGGGAGGCAATACCGGCATCCGAGGGGCTGGACACCCCTGACGTTTTTGAAGTAGCAGTATTCGCAGAACCCACGGCAGTTTATACCCGGACTTCCTCCGATGTCAACAGTCAGGTGTGCCATTTTCTAGTACTGATATCTCCGTTCTTTATTGTATAATGTGTTTGCACATGAGCTTGCCGAGAGGGTGACATTACTTTCATGGCACATTATGGGAGATCTCTTTGGAAATTTCTTTGGAGAGGAATTTTCAAGAGCTCTTTCACAACGGTGGCTGAGCACCATCTTTTTTACGTTTCAATGATTATAGTATATGGCGCCTCAGTGGCTTAGTTGGCAGAGCGGCTGACTTGTAATCAGCAGGTCCCGTGTTCAAATCACGGCTGGGGCTTTGGGACATCAGGTACCTGAATCTACAAAATAAAAATTTTAATTAAATTTTACATTGGATTTTAATAAAAAAAGAGGGACTTTGATGAAAAAAGTTATTGTTACTGGCGGTGCTGGTTTTATTGGCAGTCATCTTGCCGAGGCTCTTGTTATCAAAGGTTATCACGTTGTGATTCTTGATAATTTTTCAACAGGAAGAATGGACAATATAAGGACTTTTGAAAAATCTCCACATATTGATGTTGAAAAAGTTGATATCACAGATTTTTCCGCAGTATCAAAAGTTTTTGAAGATACAACATTTGTCTTTCATCTAGCTGCATTGGCTGATATTGTCCCCTCAATCCAGGAACCTCTCAAGTATCACAATGCCAACGTAAATGGTACAATCACCGTTTTGGAAGCAGCGCGAAAAGCAGGAGTTAAGAAAGTTATCTATGCTGCATCCTCTTCCTGTTATGGGATACCGGATAATTACCCGACACCAGAGACCGCACCCATTCGTCCGATGTACCCCTATGCGTTAACAAAATATCTCGGTGAGCAATATGTCATGCACTGGAATCAGACCTATGACCTTCCGTGTATCTCTCTCCGCCTCTTCAATGTGTACGGTCCGCGTTCCCGTACGTCCGGGACATATGGAGCAGTCTTTGGAGTTTTCCTTGCCCAAAAACTTGCAGGAAAACCTTTCACAGTAGTTGGTGACGGGACACAGACACGGGATTTTACCTATGTGACGGATGTTGTTGATGCGTTCATCACAGCAGCTGAGTCGGATAAAAGAGGAGAAATGTATAATGTTGGATCGGGTGGAACATATTCTGTGAACTGTTTGGTCGAGCTTCTTGGCGGTGAAGTTATGCATATACCCAAACGTCCCGGCGAACCCGACTGCACATTTGCGGATACAAATAAAATCCAGCGTGAACTGGGGTGGTTTCCTAAGGTCTCTTTCGAGATTGGCGTCAAACAGATGCTGAATAATATTGACCTGTGGCGCGATGCACCGGTCTGGGATGAACAGACAATTGCTTCTGCAACAAAAGACTGGTTTTCATATCTTGGCAGAGGTTAGATTTAATGATAAACACGAACCCCAAAATCCTATCCATTCAGGATCTTTCAGATCATCTAGATAAAATGCGCGAGAAGAAGAAGATAGTTCTGTGTCATGGGGTATTTGATCTACTTCACATAGGGCATATCAAATATTTTGAGAATGCAAAAACCGCTGGAGATATTCTCATTGTTACGGTTACTCCTGATCGATATGTGAATAAAGGACCAAACCGGCCTGCATTTCCGGAACAGTTGAGATGTGAGGCCATTGCCTCATTAGAGGTTGTCGATTATGTCGCACTCAACGAATGGCCCACCGCAGTTGAGACCATTCATCTGCTCAAGCCCGATATTTATGCAAAGGGATCAGAATATCAGAATGCCGGGAACGATCTGACCGGTAAGATTGTTGACGAAGAGCAGGCAGTTTTGGAGAATGGAGGATCAATGTATTTTACCAACGACATTGTGTTCAGCTCCTCCGCTCTTCTTAACCAGTTTTCTGCAGATTACCCGGAAGAAACAAGAAAATTTTTTCAAACAATAGCACATGCACATGGCGAGAATAAAATTTTCTCGTATATTGACAATGCCCGGTCACTCAAAGTGCTGGTCATTGGTGAAGCGATTCTTGATGAATACAGTTATTGTGATATGATCGGGGTAGCTGCAAAAGACCCGGCGATTGTGGTTCAATACCAGTCACAGGAGCGCTTTGCCGGGGGAATTCTTGCGGTGGCCAACAATCTCGCAGGTTTTTGTGATAATGTTGACCTTATTGCGATGCTCGGGGAATTTGAATCGGAAGAGACCTTTATCAAAGAACACCTTGCCGGGAACATAAATCCTGAATTCTTTTACAAAAAGGACTCTCCCACGATTGTAAAACAACGATATGTCCGGGAAGGTCCGACCATTCAAAAACTTTTTGAGGTACACAAAATAAACCAGCGTGATTTATCTGCATCAGAGCAATCCATGCTTCAGGATCAAATTCTTTCCAGAATAAATGAATATGATCTCGTCCTCGTTGTTGACTTTGGCCATGGTTTTATCACTCATGATACTGCGCAACTGATAGCAAAAAATGCTAAGTTCCTTGCGGTTAACACCCAGGCGAACTCCGGAAACCGCGGATTCAATGTAATTTCAAAGTATCCTTCTGCAGATTTTATCTGTCTCAACGACTTGGAGATCAAACTGGAAGAACGGAATAATCCCGGTACCGTTTTCGACATGCTAAAAAGCGCTGCAAAAAAACTTTCCTGCCCGCTTACTATTGTGACACAGGGGAAAGAGGGTTGTATCTGCTATTGCTCTGATGATGAAATTATTATGATCCCTGCATTTGCCAAGAAAGTCGTTGACCGTATCGGAACGGGAGATGCTTTGATTGCAATTGCATCATTATGTGCTGTTCAACGTGCTCCAGTAATTATTACGGGGTTTGTCGGCAATGCTGCTGCATCCGTTGCAGTATCCACCGTTGGCCACAGAAGTTCGATTGGAAAAATACCCTTCAAAAAATATATTACAATGTTGCTCAAATAAAAAATTTACTGGATGAAAATGATGATGCCCTTTACCCACTACACTGAAAAGCTACACTCCATTCTGGAAGGAACAATAATTACCGACATTAATGGAAAATCCTTGTATCTTAATGAAGGACTCTCACTGATTGTTTCCAATCTCCAAAAAATCAAAACATCTAGGAAAAAAGTGATGATTATCGGAAATGGTGGAAGCGCAGCAATCGCAAGCCATCTCCAGAATGACCTCTGTAAAGCCGCACAAATCCGGGCAATGGTTTTCACAGAAGCCCCTCTTTTAACTGCACTCTCAAATGATATCAGTTATACTGCTGCATACCGTGAATTGGTGAACCTTTGGGCCGATAATGGCGATATGCTGTTTTCTATCAGTAGTTCGGGTCGCTCGCAGAATATTATTGATGCTGTCCATGCTGCAAGAGACCGTGGGTGCACTCCAATTATTACGTTATCCGGTTTTCTTCCTGATAATCCCCTCAGGTTTATTGGAGATATTAATCTTTATATTGCCTCCGGTGAATATGGCTATGTAGAACTGGCGCATTCAGTACTTGCACATTTTATATCTGATCAAACATCAAAAATTATATAATTTTTATTTCGGTAGTTCTCGCACAAACCCCGGAGATCTAAAAAAAACATTACCCCCTGGAGTTCTCATGGAAATAGACGTTGACAGTCATAAATTGATATATCATCCCGAAAGAGTTGCTGACTGGATTAAAACCGGGGATTGTTTTCCCCTCTATGTGGAGATCGGGCTGACGAACCGTTGCAACCACCGGTGTGTTTTTTGTGCATTGGACTGGTTTGAAAAAAAACCCATCGATATTAAAACCGA